>JBCCLX010000490.1:0-2880 GCA_039026635.1 Pseudomonadota bacterium | reverse complement strand
CTTGAGGGCGATGTCCTCGCCATCACGATCGAGGATCGCCGTCTCGGCAGGGACACTCCTGCGGCGCAGCTGCTGAAGAGCGTATTGCACCGCCGTCGTGCCGGTCTTGTGCCAGCCGACATGCAGGACGAGCTTCATCGCTGGATTTTCCCTCGCGGACCGGCACGATCCCCCTGACCGGCCCCCTTATCGGAGCATAACGCTAGCAGTACCGGCTCAGGTACGGAAGCGCCCGAGGATATTGGACCGGGAGGCGCTGCTGGGATGGGGAGCGGCTCAGGGTCATTTAGGGCGGACTCAGGTGAGCTGATCAAGTGTCCAGTCGTGGGGCAGGGACACGGTTCCAAAAGAGGTTCGCCCGGTAGCGGCGATCTCGAAACATGGGCCCGGTTGACGATATAGCACCTCGCCCGCGTCATGCAGAACGATCCCGGTGGCGAAGGTTCCGGATGCAAGGCCGAGCATCGGGACATCTAGGCGCGCCCGGTAACTGCCCGGTGCAACGTCGCGCCAGCCACCATGCGCGATTTCGCTGGAGAGGCCGATCAGTCGTCTACCTTGTTCGTCCCAGATGGGCACTGCGAGATGTAGCAGGCGCACAGGACCCGTCAGCTCGAAATTGATCTCGACCGTCGCGGCACCGTAGGGCGCAAGCTGCCCGGCTGTCCGTTCGGCCCCCGCCCCTGAAATTAGCCGCGCCGCAACCGCGCCCACGCGGTTCTGCATACGCACTGCGGGGCCTCGGAAGCGCGCCGGCCCTTCGGGTCGGTCGGCCGCCTGTGCCCCGGTCTCACCTATGCCCGATCCGATTTCCACCGCACGTTCATAGCGTTCTACGCCTGCGGTGACTGCGCCGTCAAAGACAAGCCGGCCGGCCTCGAGAAGCAGCGCCCGGTCGCAGAAGCGCTCGACATCGGTAATTGCATGCGAGACGAGGAAGAAGGTTGTGCGTCCGCGTCGGGCAGAGAGAAGTGCGAGGCATTTTTGACGGAAGCGATAGTCGCCGACAGCCAGGATTTCGTCTATCAGCATAAGCGGCGCCTCGCCATGGGCGGCTACAGCGAACGCGAGGCGCATGCGCATGCCGGCGGAGTAGGTTGCGATCGGGGCATCGATCACCTCTGTCAATTCGGTAAAATCGATTACCCGCTCCAGTGCCTCCGTCATCGCGCGGCCCTGTGCGACGCCGAGAACGCTGAGGTTGAGTTCGGCGTTCTCGCGCCCCGTCAGGCGTGGATTTAGCCCTGAAGCGAGGCCGATCATCGCGCCAATTCTACCCTGAGTGACGATTCGGCCGCGGTCGGGCAAGCCGAGGCCTGCAACGAGATTGAGTAAGGTTGTCTTGCCCGCGCCGTTCAGACCTAGAAGGGCGACCGACTCCCCCTCGCGCACCGAGAACTCGACATCCCTCAGCGCCCAGAAGATTCCTCTTTCAGCGCCTGCCTCGTTACCTATTTGCACCCTTGACCCTAGTACTCTGGGGTCTTCGCCTGGCGCATCACCTCGTAGTCGCGCAGCACGGCGCGGCGCGCCGAGACAATCCAGGAATTCGGCTGCGATCAGACGTCGACTTGCCGGCATGCTTCGTCCGAAGCGCTTCCAGACGCCCTCGACGCGCAGTTGCTCGCCCATGCCTTCCGCGCACCCGCCCCGATCCCTCATGTCCTCCGGCTGTAGCGCTGGGACGGGCAGTTGTCGAGCAGTGGCGCCTGGCGCCGCGTCTGGCTTGCCGTTATCCGTTCTACGTGCCTAGAAAAAATCGTGTGCATGGAGGGCTGCCGAAGTGTCGGAGTGCGAAAGCGCACAGCACTGGGTCCGCAAAGGGTCTTGGGAGCCATGAGGAATGGGGCCAATCAGGCTTCTGCGGAGAGGCCATGGAGCAGGTGAACGATGCCCGGAGCCGCATCGGCCAGGGGCTCCTCGGCGCAGCGGGCGCCAATCTCGCCGGGACCTGGGCGCAGCGTGGCGCTGTAGCGACATTGGCCCGCGTCGAGGTTAGCGCAGGCGCTCGTTCAGCCTTGCTGGGTCGCTTCTGGTCGTTCGTTCTGCCCCTGGCACCCGTCACAGCCTTCCTGTTGCTGAACCTGATGCGTGTATTCCCCAGCACGGGCGAGATCCACCCGGCCGCCTATGCTGGCATCGGCATGACGCTGTGGCTCTTCATGCAGGAGCTGCTGCTCAATCCGAGTGCTTCCATTGTGCGCTACAGGGGCCTCGTCGGCCCGATGCGCTTCCCGCTCCTCGCTGCGGTGGTTGCTGGGCTCGTGCCCGTTTTACGCGATCTCGCGATCCGGCTCGTGGTCGTGCTGCCGATCGCGGGCGCGTTGTCTGGGCTCTCTCCACTCGGCTGCATGCTGCTACTACCCGCCCTGCTGCCGGTCATGGCGCTAATGGGAGCGGGCGGTCTAGTGCTGGCGCTGCTTGCCTTTCTCGCCGACGACTTCGCCCGGCTGACTGGGCTTCTGATGCGCTACGTGCTGTTCGTGAGCTTCGCGGTCTTCCCGCTGCCGCTCGTCGAAGCTCATCCGCTCGCGCAAGTGCTCTACTACGCCAATCCCTTCGCCCTCTACATCGACAATCTACGCAGCCTACTGGTGCTCGGCACATTGGCGTCTCCCCTTGCCTTCGTGCTGCTCTCGGCGTTCAGTCTGACGGCTTTCGTGCTGGCGCTCGGCCTCGTGCACAGGCTCGAGCCGCGGCTGCGCTATGGCCTGCTGACGTGAGCGCCGATGGCGCGGCGCGCGACACCGGACGTGTAGCGCAGGCCGAGGCGCTCGGCCTGCGGTTGGCCCCCCTCTTCGCGGGCTTCGCCCGTTTCGTTGCGGCCGAAACCCAGCGGCGCAATCATCGTGGACCCCTGCATTTTCTTGCTCGAGAGGG
>JBCCLX010000489.1:0-2895 GCA_039026635.1 Pseudomonadota bacterium | reverse complement strand
ATATAGAACATGCCGGTTGTGGCATCTATACTTGCACTTCCAACGGCGTGATCGTGCACTCGGGCCACGCGCTCAGTCCCTCGCGCGCGTTTGATTGCGGCTCGGCGACTGCTCGGCCTTGCGCGCGGCGATCTCCGCCTCTCGGACGGGGCGATGATGCGCCTCCTCCCGCATCTTGCCGTCATCGTAGAGGTCACGCCCCGTGGCATGCTTGAAGGTCTCTTTCATGAGCGCCTTGGCATGCGTCTGGGTGATGTTGAGCTCGCCTGCGAGCGTGACCGCCGCGCGATCATAGGCCTGGTAGAAGGGCATCGTCGGGCCGTTCTCGATGAACTTTCCGATGCTGTCGGCATGGACGAGTGCACGCGTCCGGTCGGTCGGTGTCAGGCGCTCCTCGGCGCCGATCAGCCGCTCGCGCGTGGCATTCAGAGTCTCGCCGTAGCGCCCCTGATAGACGTCTCGTAGGTTCGCTTCGCCCTTGAGCGCATCGAAGCGTTCGCCCCGCGCGAAGGCATGCGCGTAGTCGGTCAGCTTCTCCCGGAAAGAGCCCGACTTCGCGATCTCGCCGTTCAGAATGTCGGCGATCGCAAACGCTTCGTGGAATTGGCTCTCGGTCAGCGCCCGCCCCGAAAAACTCTCGCGGGCGGCTTTGATGCCGGGTGTCTCGTCATCGGGCATGGTGCTCATCTCCTGTCATCGGCTACGTTTGATGTCCTGGTGCTGCCAGGTGAGGTTGAAGGCGTCGCGGGCGTGGTTCTTACGGACCGAGTGAGCATGGGCGCGTCGGTCTTCGCGCTCGCGGAGCTCACCCCGCAGGCTGCGGTACTGGGCGACCTCATCCCGCCGGATGGCGGCGAGGTATTGGGCGTGTTCCGACTGGACGCGGGTCTGGGCGAGGGCCTCGAGCCGGTCGGGCGTCTGTCCCTTGTCGTTCTGTACGGCCCAGCTCGGCTTCGGTGGCTCCAGGGACCGCACGTTGCGCTCGCGCAGGATGGCCTGACGGGCCTCGGCCATGCGCTCGTGATATGTCCGCTGAAAGTCCGCCTGCTCGGCATCGTAGCGTTCGGCGGCCTCGCGCGCGATGGCGTTGAAGCGGGTCCAATCCTCCTCGGTCGTGAGCGCTCGGGTGAGGTCCTGCAGCACAGCGAGGCGATGCACTTCGAGCACCGCGGTTTGCGTGTCGGTGCTCATGACATTCCCCTCAAAACTTGCATGCGAAGGTCGATGTCGAGTAACATCAAAAATATATGATGTTTGAAGACATTCAGGATGTTGAGGATTGGCTGGCGCCCTTGGACTACCGTGCCCTCTGGGAGGCGGCCGAAGCCCATGGCGTCTTTACCGAGGCCGATCGTGATCACTGCGACGCGCTGATCGCCGACGGCGCAGTGCGCCAGGATGCGGTGCTGGTCGGACTCAAGACGATGATGCGCCTCGAGCTCACTCGGCGCCTGCGCCTCGAAGACCGCGTCTACGCGCCGGTCCATGGCCAGTATCTCACGACCACCCATTAGACCGTTCTCGGCTTGAAGAAGCGGATCCAGCGGCAGCGTCCCTTCTCCGCGGGCGCGGTGCGGGCGCCGGTCCAGCCGACATACGTGCAGTCGATGTGATGCCGTGGGGCCGTCCCGTAGGCCGAGGGGCCGTTGTAGCGGTAGGTCCAGAGCACGTGCGGCGTTCCCCAGAGCCACACGGCGAGCCAGAGCGCCAACGGCGCCAAGACCCAGAGAAAGAGTGCGACGACCCTCATCGCCGGCCCCCGCGCGCCTTGGGCGTCACGAAGCGGATCTTGGTGTCTGGCTGTAGCCTGCCGCCCTCCAGCGGATTGTCGGCCAAGAGAGCGTTGTAGGGGGCGATATCTGCCTGACTGACGGTGGCCGCTACGAAGAACCCCAGCCCCTTGATGTGGATGAGTTGGATCCCCTTCGGCATCGCCATGAGCTCGGCTGGCGACATCCAGGCCTGCTTGATCAGGCTGAGATTGGTCTGCGCTTTGAGGCCAACCGTGTCCCCGCTAAGGCCGGTGGCAACCGCGTGCTGCTCGCCCATAGCCTTGGAGACGCGTTCGGCTTCCTTCAGCCCGAACCCGAGCCACTGCGTCGTGATGCAGTTGTCCTCGATCGTCTCCGTCAGCTCCTGGCCGTACTTGCGCAAGACCTCGGAACGGCTCTGTGCGATGAGATGAAACTCCCCGCCAAAAGCGCGGACGGTGGTCATGGCTTGGCCGAGGAAGCTCTTCAGAGGGCTATTGGTGTATTCGTCCGCGATTACCCTCAAAGAACCGATGTTCTGATAGAGCGCTTGAGTAAAGGCGCCGAGATGAAGGGCGTAGTAGGGCCCGAGCTTCGACATCAGCGCCTGCGGGCCGACGAGGAAGATCACATAACCTTCGCGGATCAGGTCCTCGTGGCTGACGGTCGCCTTGCTGCCGGCCTCCGCAAGCCGGCTCCCAGGCCCCCACTGCCGAAGTGCCCGCTTCGCTTCGCCAACATGCATGGCGAAATGCTCATGCCCCTTCATCTCCAGCACGCTGCGGGCCTGTGCCTGCAGCGCAGGGTCGCCCTCTTCCGCCTCGATCTCCGCGAAGCTCAGGAGCATCTCGATGTCGGAGAGCAGCACCGAGACGGCGCCGGGCGTGGTCAGCGCCGTGCTGCGCTTCAACGCCGCGCTGATGCCGAACTCGATCAGCGTCCGCGGTGACTGGCGGAAGTAGAAGTTGCGCTGGTCCTGGTCGGGTGGCTCCTCGATCAGCGACTGCGAAACCAACTCGTTGGCGTAGAGCAGGTCCTGCGGATCGCGTTCAAAGGTCGAGACCGGTGCCCCGAAGGCGTTAAGCGCGACCCGGCGCGCTCTGAGCTCGGGGCGGACGTTGAAGTCGTCAATGACCGCGACCTT
>JBCCLX010000488.1:0-2895 GCA_039026635.1 Pseudomonadota bacterium | reverse complement strand
GGCTGTCGCGCAGCGCCTCATAGGCCGCGTCATAGGCGCCCGCGCGAAACGCCGTCAGACCGCGAGCACAGGGCAGGCCAGCCAGAGCCGCCACCTCATGCATGTCATGGTCGGCCGCCGCGGCATCCGCCGCGAGCCGCGCGATCATGGCATCCGCGGCGCCGCGGCGACCGCCGGCTTCGAGCGCCAGCAGATAGTGAAGATCGGCGAAGACCACACAGCCCGGCTCCACCCGCGCCTCCGACAAGGCCACAAGCTCGTCCCAGCGGTCCCCGACCGCGATGCCTTCGATCTCGAGGCGTGTCAGCATCGATGCCCCGTTCGCGATGTCGCGATAGTCATCCGTCTGCTCCGCTCTGATCCGCGTGTCATAGAGCGCCAAGACCGCGTCGTACTCTGCCCGGTCGAGATGGAAAAGAGCGAGATGCCACCAGACATGGGCGCCAAAGTTGTTGCAATGGGCAAAGGCGGGCTCTTGGCGGGCCAGCCAGTCTATTCCTTCACCACTGCGGCCGGTCATGTCTAGCACATGGGCAACGGCGTGAAGACCCCAGGCATCGTCCGGCGCTTCTTCGAGCGCGGCACGACCCGCCGCCTCCGCCTCGGCATAGGCGCCGTTCTCCTCCAGTGCGAAAGCGTGGCAGCCCAGAACGTAGCCGCGATGCGGGTGACCATGGGCATAGGCTGGCAGGACCGCCTCGATCCCGCGCAACATGCCCCGCCGATCACCGAGCACAAAGCGGATCGCATGCTCGAGCTTGCAGGCCAGCACATCCGCCGGTGCCTCCTGCAGATGCAACGCCAACCGCTCGGCCGCTCGCGACGGGCGCCCAGCGGCATAGGCCTCGAGCGCGTCGACGAAGGCCGTGAGCCGCTCGGGACGGGCCTGGCCCTGGCGCACTCGCGCAACCTTCGCCGCCGATAGGGCCGCCTTCGCCGGGGCAACGAGCTCCGCACGGCCAAGGAGCAGGAGGAACAGCCCCCGGGTCGCCTCGGCCAAAGCGAAATCCGGTGCCGCAGCCCGCAGGGCTTCGAGCGCCACAGCCGTGTCGCGGCTATGAGCGAGGAAACCGGTCACCACGCCACCCCAGGCATCGACCGCCTCCGGGGCGAGCCCATCGACTGTCTGCATCTCGTATGCGTTCATCCCGTCCTCCGATAACGCCGGCTCTTCGGTGCCTCGCTATATGCCCCGTCGCCCAGCCCTCCGGCGCTTGGGTCACCCATTTGTGTTTGAAGGAGAGGGGCGGCTTGCGGCCTTCTATCCAGGCCCGCAGACAAGCGGGCGCGCAGGGAAGCGGACGAGGAGGCGAGCGGGAGATCGCGATGAGACCAAGCGCTGGCAGGGGTGGTGCCATCGGGCGGGACGGCGAGGAAGCGCCTGTTCCCGCCCCGCAATGGCGGGTCGTGGCGGCCGGTCTTCTCGGCCTGGTGCTGGTGGCTCTGGCGACCTTCGCAGCCCGCGGCGGCTTCGGCCCAACCCCGGGCCAGGGGCTGCGCTACGCCGCCGGCGCCATCCTCGGCGGGCTTGCCGGCCTCGGCCTCTACCACGCCGCCTTCGGCTTCACTGCCGCCTGGCGCCGTCTCCTGCGCGAGCGGCGCGGGGCGGGGCTCCGGGCGCAGCTGCTCCTCCTGGGGCTCGCTGCGCTCGTCACCTATCCGCTGATCGGGTTCGAGGACGTCACGGGCTGGAACATGCACCCGGTCATCATGCCCATGAGCCTCGCCTCCGCCCTCGGCGCTCTGATCTTCGGGATCGGCATGCAGCTCGGCGGCGGCTGCGCCTCCGGCACGCTCTTCACCGTCGGCGGGGGCTCGACGCGGATGGTCGTGACGCTGGCCTTTTTCATCGCCGGCTCGGTCTGGGCCACGGCTCACATCCCGCCCTTCTGGTCCGAGCTCGAGACGCTGAGCGGCGTGCCCAGGATCCCCGGCGTCTCCATTGTCACAACCTTCGGCCCGCTCGGCGCCCTGGCGGTGCTGGCGACACTTCTCGGCGCGATCTGGCTCGGCTCGCTGCAACTCGAAAGGCGTGCCCATGGCGGGCTGGAACCGCTTCGCGCGACCCGCTCGCTCCTCGCTGGCCCCTGGTCCCTGGCCCTCGGCGCCTTGGTGCTCGCCGCCGTCAGCATCGGCTGCTTTCTGCTCTTCCAACGGCCCTGGGGCGTGACGGCGGGCTTCGCGCTCTGGGGGGCCAAGATCCTCGACGCCCTCGGCAGCGACATCGCCAGCTGGCCCTACTGGTCGGGCTGGCGGGCAGGACCGCTGGAGGCCAGTGTCTTCGCCGATCGCACGTCGGTCATGAACTTTGGGATCGTCTTCGGCGCGCTGGCTGCGGCGGGGCTGGCGGGCCGTTTTGCCCCCATCCGCCGGCTCAGCGCACGGGACTTCGCAACAGCTGCTATCGGCGGGCTCCTCATGGGCTATGGCGCGCGTCTCGCCTATGGCTGCAACATCGGCGCCTATCTCGGCGGCATCGTCTCGGGCAGCGCCCATGGGGTCTGGTGGCTCTTTTGGGGCTTTCTGGGCTCCATGCTCGGCACCTGGGCGCGCGCCTGGCTCGCCATGGACCCACCCCGCCGCCGCCAGCCTGCCTGACGGATTGACTGGCCCAGATCGGAGACCCTTCAATGCTGCCCATGAAGCGCCACCGCCGCCTTGCACCCTGCCTCGCCATCCTGCTCGCCACCCTCACGAGCGGGCAGAGTGCCGCCGGCCCAATAGATCCGCGCCCTGGCTGGGCGATCGCCGAGAGCGATAAGGACTACGCCACGCTCCTTGAAGATCTGCGTGCTGCGATCAAAGAGGAAGGCATGATCAAGGTGACGGAGGCTGGTCCGACCGGTGCTGCCAAGGCCCGCGGGATCGAGATCCCCGGTAACCGCGTCCTCGGCG
>JBCCLX010000487.1:0-2952 GCA_039026635.1 Pseudomonadota bacterium | reverse complement strand
TGGAGCGCCTCGGGCGTCCGCGCGACGGCGAGGATCGAGTTGTTCTCGGGGATCACTTCGAAGAGTGCTATGGGCTGGGCACCTTCGGCCGTGTCGACCAGCAGTTCGAGCCCACGCACGATCGAGCGCGCCGAGCGACCCTGGATCGGGAAGACGCCGACGGAGCGGTTCGCGAGCCAGTCGACATCGAAGCTGGTGATGGTCCCGCTCCAGGCCGCCTGATCCACCGAAGTGCCTGCAAGGACGAGGATATTCCGTTTCTCATCGACGCCCACGATCCCTTCGCCAGCGATCGGCTGCAGGATCGTCGCCATCTCCCGCGCCCCGATGTGGCGCAGGGGCACGGCGCGGATCGAGAAGCCGGGCGGCACGCCTGCACGGGTGTCGATCCCGAGGCCCACGGCGGTGTCGATCGGGACGATTTCGAAGACGTTGTTGCGGCGGACGAGGGCAGCGCCGTTCTGCTTGAGCGCCAGCTCGAAGAGCTCGAAGGCGGTGACGCGGCCGATGGGGCGGGCGGAGCGGATATCCACCGTCCCCT
Organism: Pseudomonadota bacterium; assembly: GCA_039026635.1. GTDB lineage: Bacteria > Pseudomonadota > Alphaproteobacteria > Rhodobacterales > Rhodobacteraceae > Thermohalobaculum. The sequence goes on along the minus strand of JBCCLX010000487.1, from coordinate 2,411 downwards.
GGACCCGCGGATCGATCAGGTAGTTCTGACCAAAGAGGCCAACGAGGATTGCTTCAGCCGCCTCCGGAATGCTTACAGCAGCGAGGTTCAAGGTCACCTCACCGTCGTCGGCAAACTCACGCGTGCCGGCCGCCCGCAGGAGCGGCGGCTCCCCGCGATAAAGGCTTGCCTGCGTCGCCCGCGCCTCGCGCCGCGGCAGCACGGGGCCGTCCCGCGTCTGGCCTTGTTCCAGCGCTCCCGCCTGGCCGAGCACGGTCTCCGCGCGCCAGGGTTCCAGCTGGCGCGGCCCACGATCGCCCCCGCGCTCGCAGCCCGCGATGGCGGTTACGACGGCTGCGCCGATGATCAGTCGGTTCGCCCTGCTCACTTCAACCTCGAAAGTTATGCGCGCCTGCAGCGACTTATCTTATTTTCTTCAGATTATCATAGAGGCAGGGGCGGCACAGGCGAAGCAGAAGGCGAGCCAGGCGCCGAGCGGTGCCCCTCGCGGGGCTCCAGGCGTGGCCGATCTGTCACGACGCAGGAGGATTTCGGCCGCCAGAGCCGCCAAAGCGGCAGTTGCGAGCACGATTGTGCCGCTCAGAAGGCCGAGATGGATGGCGATGGCCGCGGAAAGCAGCACATCGCCCATGCCCAAACCGTCCATCCCGCGCAGCTGTCGATAGGCCAGCGCCAACCCTGCGAGCGGCAAGGCGAGGGCGATACCGGCCACGAGCGCGGCGGCGATCTCCCCGGTCACCAGCGCGAGCAGCAGCCCGCTCGAGGCCAGCGCGAGCGTCCATTCCATCGGCAACCAGCGCCAGCGCAGATCGCAGAGCACGAGGAGAAGCGCTGCGGCCGTCACGGCCGCCACGAGCGCCCCAGGACCGCCCGCGACCGTCCCACCAAGGGCGATGCCGGCCAGTACACCCGCGCGCAGCCCTAACCGGGCAGCCCCCCCAAGCTGCCGCGCCCGCATTCCGCCACCTGCCGGAAGCGTCAAGCGCAGAAGCGCTCGGGCCGCATGGGGCAACGGACCAAGGCAGGTGAGCGACAGCGCGAGGCCGAGGGCGATGATCCCCGCCACCTCCGGAGCCGCCCCCGCCCGGGCCAAAAGCGCCGGCGAGAAGGGATCGATCATGGCAGGAGCCGCGCCTCGAGCACGCGGAACCGCCGGCGACCGGTGCTGAAGTTCCGCCCGTCCTGGACCACCATGGCACTCATCTGCGCGGTGATCCCTGAGGCTGTGTGGCCGCTGACGAGGATGCTGTAGACGGGCCCCTCGGTGGTGATGAACCAGCCCTGCGCCATGCCCATGCTCGGCAGCGCCTCGCCCAGCCGCCGCGCCTCCATGATCGCGGCAACATCCTCCGGCGAAACCCCCGGCACGGCGGCCAGAACCTCGGAGGGGGCAACCTCGGGATTGATGCGCGCCGTATAGCTGTGCAGCGTGAGGAACAGGGTGGCGCGCGCGGCGGTTTCGGGCGCGAGGCCCGCGCCGGTGATCAGCTCGCCGAGCGAAGGCGCCGTCCCTGCCTCTTTTGCATCGCGCGCAGCCTTCAGCAGCTGATCGGCAAGCGTCGCATGATCGAAGGCATCCCGGCCGACGCCGCCGAGGTTCTCCAGCACCGCTGCCAGAAAGGTCGGCGGGGCGTGATTGAGGTCGACCTTGCCCTTCTCATCCCGGATCCGGAAGCGCGCGGTACCGCCTGGCATGGCGAGGGTGATCGGCGTGCCGTCGCGCGGCGCCATGCCTCCGTCACTCCGGCTGAGATCCGCCAGCGCGAGATTGAGGGCACTCCGCGCCATCTCGACGGCCTCTGCCGTCCCGATCTCGGCCCGCAGCCGATAGCTCTCGCGCCGCGTGTCCGAGAGAAAGCCCGAGGCCGCGATGGCCAAGGCGACCCCAAGCCAGAGGACGGCCACGAGCACGAAGCCGCGTTCGCCCGGCCGGCGGCGTCTCAACGGCGCCGACATTGGCTCATCTGCATTTGTCCGATCCCAAGCGCGGCAAGACAGCCGGCATCCATCTCTTTCGGAAACGGCGCGGTCAGCGCGGGCGCGCCGGCGATCTGAAGGGCAAAGGCGCGAGGCGGCGGGCCGGCGGGTCGTTCGGCCACCCATAGCGTGCCGCCACCGTCTGGGTCTTCGACGCGATAGGCAAAGCGCAGCGGCTCGGTACTGCGGATGAGCTCCGAGCGCTCAGCGGGCTGTTCGGCCACATGCTGCAGCACACTGCCCGCCCCCGGCGCGCGATAGGCGCTGAGCACATCAGCCCCGTGGCGTTGCTCGATCCGCAGGATGGCCAGGCGCGGCGGGGTACCGCTCGGCAGATCAGGGGTCAGCAGCAGCCGCATCTCACGCGGCCCGCCCGTGAAGCTTGCCGTGCCGCCAGCGCCGCGCAGCATGGTCTCCGAAGCCCAGCGGCGCAG
>JBCCLX010000486.1:0-2959 GCA_039026635.1 Pseudomonadota bacterium | reverse complement strand
CTGATCGAGGGGGCGATGGAGATGGGCGCCTGGGGGCAAGCCTGCGTGGTCTCACCCGTGGCCTTCGCCGGCGCCATGTCGCCGATCACGCTCTCGGGCTCGATCATCCAGTGCAATGCTGAGTGCATCGGCACTATCGCCTTCCTGCAGATGGCCAATCCTGGATGTCCCTGCTTCTATGGCGTGCTGACGACGCCCATCGACATGAAGTCCGGCGCCCCGGCCATGGGCGTGCCCGAGACCGTGACCGGCACGCTCGCCGCCGGCCAAATGGCGCGGCGCTACGGACTGCCCCAGCGTGTGATGCTGGGCTCAACCTCTGTGGCGCCGGATGCGCAGGGGACCTGGGAGACGATGTTCTCGCTCTGGGCAGCGCAGCTCTGTGGCGCCCATTGCGTCTATCACGCCCACGGCTGGATGGAGGGTGGGCTGACCACGGGCTATGAGAAGACGATCCTCGACAGTGAGATGATCGGCATGATGGGAGCCCTCCGCGGCACAGTCGATCTCTCGGACGCGGAGGAGGCGATGGAGGCGATCCGCGCGGTCGGACCGGGCGGCCATTTCCTCGGCTCGCCCCACACGATGACGCGGTACGAGACCGCCTTTCACACCCCGATCCTGTCGGACTGGCGCGCCTATGAGTTCTGGGAGGCTGCTGGCAGCGCGGACGCAGCCGCCCGGGCGAATGCCAAGTGGAAGGCCATGCTTGAGGCCTATGAGCCACCGCCCATCGACCGGGCCGTTCGAGAGGCGCTGTCCGAGCATGTCGTGCGGCGCACTGCAGAACTGCGGGATGTCGATCTTGACTGAGATGCTCGCGACTTCACCCGCTCGGCCTGCGTCCCATCCCTTCTGGTGGGAAGAGGCCGGGGCGCCTACCGCGCCAACCGAGGTGCCGCTGCCGCGCGAGATCGAGGTGGCGGTGATCGGGGGCGGGCTCACTGGGCTTTCGGCCGCGCGCACACTCGCGCGCCACGGTCGCTCGGTACTCGTGCTGGATGCGGGCGCGCCCGGCATCGGCGCCTCGAGCCGCAACGGCGGGATGATCGGCGGCGGGCACCGCATGTCGATCGACGCGATGGAGGCCCGCTTCGGGCGCGACACCGCCATCGCACTGCTGCGTGAAGCCCATCTCGAGGCAACCGCCTTCTCCACGGGGCTGATCGCCGAGGAAGGCATCGACTGCGGCTACATCGCTTGCGGCCGTTTCCGTGGGCTCTGGACGGCGGCGGAATACAACGCAGCGGGGCGTGCGCTCGACCGCTTGCAGGCGCTGATCCCGCTCGAGGCCTCAATGGTGCCCGAGGCGCGTCAGCATGAGGAAGTCGCGACCGATCTCTATGCCGGGGGCACGGTTTATCCCAGCCACGGGCGCCTCAACCCGGCCCAGTTTGCCGCCGGTCTCCTCGCCGCCGTAGAACGCGCAGGCGCCTGCGTCCAAGGGAACACGCCCGTCCTGGCGCTCCGTCGTGAGGGCACGGGGCACCGGGTCGAGACACCGCGTGGCGCCGTGCAGGCGGGCGCCGTCTTGGTGGCGACCAACGGCTACACCCCCGCAGCCCTGCCAGAACATCGCCGGCGGATCGTGCCGATCCCGAGCTTTCTGGTGGCGACGGAACCGCTTGGCCAGAACCGCGTCCGGAGCCTCTTCCCGTCCGACCGCATGGTGGCGGAGTCCCGGGATCGACACTGCTACTACCGCCCCTCGCCCTGCGACACGCGCCTCGTCTTCGGCGGGCGCGCTGCGATGATGGAGGTGCCGGAGCGGTTCGCCATCTCGCAGCTTCGCGGGCTGCTCGCCCAGATCTTTCCTCAGCTCGGCCGGGTTTCCTTCACCCATGCCTGGCGCGGCCGCACCGGCTTCACTTTCCATGCGCTGCCCAGCGTCGGGCAGCTCGACGGGCTCTGGCACGCCATGGGCTACTCCGGCAGCGGCAACGCCATGGCCCCCTACCTCGGCCACAAGGCCGCACTCGGCATCCTCGGCCTGCCCGAGGGCGAGACCGCCTTCGCCCGCACGGGCCTGCCCACCCGCTGGTGGCATCGGGGCACGCCATGGTTCCTGCCCTTCGCCGATCTGTTCTTCCGCGCCGGCGACCTGCGCGCCAGCCTCGCGAGACGGTCATGACCGCCTATCGCGCCTTGATGTCGCCCCTCACACTCCGCGGGCGGACATTCCGCAACCGGCTGCTCTCCACCGGCCACGCGCCCGGCTATGCGGAGGACGGGCTGCCGGGGGAGCGCTATCAGCGCTATCACGAGGAGAAGGCGAAGGGTGGCATCGGCCTCACCATCTTCGGCGGCTCCTCCAACGTCAGCCGGGACTCGGGCTCGATCTACGGCCAGATCTATGTGGGCGACGATCGGGTGATCCCGGCCTTCCGCCAGTTCGCCCGGCGCATTCACGGCCATGGCGCGGGGCTGATGTGCCAGATCACCCATATGGGCAGGCGCACGGGCTGGGCCGCCGGCGACTGGCTCCCGACCATGGGGCCGAGCGTGATCCGCGACCCGGCCCACCACTCGGTACCCTTCGAGATGAGCGCGCGCGACATTGCCCGCGTCACCCAGGCCTTTGCCGATGCTGCCTGGCGCTGCCGCGAGGGCGGGCTCGACGGCGCCGAGATCCTGGCCACCACACATCTCCTCGGCCAGTTCCTCTCGCCCCTCTCCAACACACGCACGGACGCCTATGGCGGCAGCCTCGAAAACCGGGCGCGCTTCCTTCTCGACGTGCTCGAGGCCGCACGCACCCGGGTGGACGACGACTTCATCCTCGGGGTCCGCTTCGCCGCGGATGAGGGTAACGAGGGCGGCATGGACGCAGGGGAGGGGATCGCCCTCGCTCGCCTGATCGGCGCTCAGGGCACGGCGGATTTCCTGAATGTGAACGGCGCCTATGGTGGGACCGATCATGGCCTCGCCGAGACCTTCCCGGGCATGGCCTTCGGGGCTG
>JBCCLX010000485.1:0-2960 GCA_039026635.1 Pseudomonadota bacterium | reverse complement strand
GGGCATGCCTCCGACCGACCTCGCCTTGATCGCTGTCGATGATCCTCTGGCCGCCTTTCTCGATACGATCGCGCCGGAAGAGGACGCCTGATCTCGTAGGGGAGCGGCGGCGCTCACGTGGGGCAGTTCTGCACCACACGCATCCCAAACTCCGTGGTGTAGGTGGCAGCCAGCATCAGCCACACGAAAAGGACGACCCGTCGCCAGGGAAGAGGCGTGCGCGAGGAGGGTGTGAGCAGCATCTCTCGCCGCCGGCGCCGCTCGAGCAGCCAACCGCCCAGCACGGCAAAGCCAACGAAGACGAGGGATGAGGCGTCGTGAAACGCGCATGCCTCCGCAGCCTGTTGCAACTCTGCCCCCAGATCCCTGTGGTGCGCCCCTATCACCGACGCCGCGCGAGAGGGATCGCATGGCGGAGGATGTTGTACCAGAGGGGGCAGTCGAAGGCCGGCGAAGGCGTGTCAACTGGGGAGCGAGAAGGCCACTTCCGAGCCACCACCGGGACGAGGGCGCGCCCAGATCCTGCCGCCATGCGCCTCGACAACCTCGCGCGCGATGGCGAGCCCGAAGCCCGTGCCATTGAATTCCGCCGCATCGACGCTGCGCACACCCGGCTCGAAGATCTTGCGCACAACCTCCTCGGGGATCCCGATCCCATCGTCGCGGACGGAGACGATCGTGACACCCGGCTGAGCCGTGAGCTCGAGGTCGACCGAACTCGGCTCATCGCGCCAGAATTTGAGACCGTTCTCAACGAGGTTCTTGAGGGCGAAATGCACCTGGCCCGGATCGCAGTGCAGCGTTCCGTCACTATGACAGCGCACACGCGCGCGCTCGTTCTCGCCAAGCGGGGCCAAAATGCGCTCGACCAGATCCGAAAGGGCAACGGGGTGGCGTCGCACAGAGGCACTGCCGATCGTGGCGAAGACCAGCATATCCGCCAGCAGCGCCCGAAGATCGACAACGGAGCGCCCGAGCGTTTCGACAAGCGCTGTGCCCGATTTGTCGAGTGAGGGCTCCAGCTCTCTCGCGAGTAGCGCGACCAGGCCTTCGATGCTGGCGAGCGGTGTCTGCAGATCATGGCCGGCCGCCGCAACGAAGGTATGCAGCATCCGGTTCTTGCGATCGAGTTCCGACCGTACGCGGGCCCGTTCAAGCGCGAAGAGCGTGGTGCGCGTCAGAAGCGACGCATCCACGCTCGCCTTTTGCAACAGGTCTGCGGCGCCGAGCTTGATGGCCTCCACACCGATCTCAGTCTCGCCCTGGGCCGTGATGACGACGACGGGCTGTGGATGGCGAAGCTCCAGGAAGCGCCGAACCGTCTCGAGGCCACGGCTCTCGGGCAGGCCAAGATCGAGATAGACGATATCGAAGCGCTCCTTGGAAAGGCGCCCGTCCGCGCCAGCCATGGACCCCTCGTGGACCAGCACTGCCTGGGGAAAGCCCTCGATAAACGCATCCTCGAAGATGACCGCGTGGTCATCATTGTCCTCGATGAGGAGCGCGCGGAACATTGTGGATCTATCGGTCACGGCTGCACTGCCATCGTGTTGCGCGCGACCACATCGCGCCAGTAGTGCCGCAGATGTTGGATGGTGCGCTCGAATTGATCGAAATCGGGTGACTTGCAGATGTAGCTGTTGGCGTGATGGCGCAGGGCTGTCTCCACATCGGTGGACCGGCGCGATGTGCTCAACAAGACCACAGGGAGAATGGCGAGGCGGGGGTCGCCCTTGATACGGCGGAGCACGTCAAAGCCGTTGAGCCCTGGCATGTTGACGTCGAGCAGGACGAGATCCGGCATCACGCCGCCGCGATCCGCCATCTCCCCCAAGCGTTCGAGCGCGATCCGTCCCGAGCCGCAGAGGTCGACCTCCACCGACGGGTCGTCCTGCGTCAACAACTCCTCGATCAGGGTCGCGTGGTCGTTGTCATCATCGATGAGAAGGATGCGAAACATCTCAAGCGGCTCCAGCGAAGTCTACGGTTTCTGGGCTCGATCCAGATTGGGCGGCAGAGGTTGGCAGCGTGACCCAGAAGGCGGCACCCGCGCCGGGCGCAGACGTCACCTCGATCTTCCCGCCATGGCGCTCGACGATTTTCCGCACACTCGCGAGGCCGATCCCCGTCCCCTGCGCCGTGCTCTCAAGGCGTTGGAAGAGATCGAAGATCCTGGACTGGTACTCTGGTGGGATCCCGTCCCCCTCATCGATCACGCCGATGCGCGCCGCACCCTCGACGACGCTCCCGGTGAGGCGCACCGTCATCCCCTTGCGCGGACAGCCGTGCACCAAGGCGTTGGCGACAAGGTTTTGCAGCATGGAGAAGAACTGCCGCCGATCGGCGACGACAGGAGGGAGGGGCTCCTCGACGACGAGCTGCGCCTGCTTCTCGTCGATCAGACTTGAGAGAGCGGCACGCAGGAGCCGCAGTTTGCGCGCCCAGTCGATCCTGGCGGGGGTCAGCTCCTCGCGACCCAATCGGCTCACGTCGAGGATGCCCTCGATCAGGCGGCCCATGACCTCGACATTGCTCCCCACGCGACCGAGGGCTCGCGAGACGGCGGCCGCATCCCCACGCTCGGCCGCGCGCATCGCCGTTCTTGAAAAGCCACCGATGGAGACGAGCGGGCTCTTAAGGTCATGGGAGACGTGGTAGAGAATGCTTTGCATCTCACCGTTATGGGTCTCGACCTGGCAGAGCACGCGCTCCCGCTCTTCCTTCAGCTTGGCCTCGATCCGACTGCGCTCCAGCATCTCCGCGATCTGCCGTTCGCGCGCCTTTAGAATCATGATGACCGAGATCACGAGGACGCCGGCAACCATGACGGCTGCCGCCAAGAGCACGCGCTCGGGCGTCCAGATCGTAGGCGGCGGCGCAAACCAGCGATTGCGGATCTCAGTCCAGGCCTGCTCAGCCTTGAGCCGCCTCAACCCGCCATCGAGCCGCTCAAGAAGCGC
>JBCCLX010000484.1:0-2979 GCA_039026635.1 Pseudomonadota bacterium | reverse complement strand
GCGCGGCCATCGGCCTGCTCGAAACGGCGCGCGCCACCCTCGAGGTCGAGGCCAATGCCGTCACCGACAATCCGCTGGTGCTGGTCGAGGAAGGGCTCATCGTCTCAGGCGGTAACTTCCACGCCGAGCCCGTGGGCTTTGCCGCCGATCAGATCGCGCTCGCCATCGCCGAGATTGGGGCCATCGCGCAGCGACGCGTTGCCATGATGGTCGACCCCGCGCTCAGCCACGGCCTGCCGCCCTTTTTGACGCCGGAGCCGGGGCTCAACTCGGGCCTGATGATCGCGGAGGTCACGACGGCGGCTTTGATGAGCGAGAACAAGCACCTCGCCAATCCCTGCACCACCGACAGCACGCCGACCTCGGCCAATCAGGAGGATCACGTGTCGATGGCGGCCCATGCGGCACTGCGCCTGGCGCGCATGAACGCCAATCTCACCGTGATCCTCGGCGTCGAGGCGATCTGTGCTGCACAGGGGATCGAGTTTCGCGCCCCGCTCAAGACCAGCCTGCCCCTGCAGCGCGCCGTCGCGGCGCTGCGCGCGCATGTCCCCAGCCTCGGCGACGATCGCTACCTAAAGCCCTCGCTCGATGCTGCTTCGGCCTTCGTCGCCTCGGGTGCGTTGACCGAGGCCGCAGGCCTGCCTGATCTGATGGAGCCGCGACGGTGAGGGCCCGCGCCGTCGCGCCACAGCCCCCCTCAGGAACGAGGAACTCTCGATGAACAATCCACGCCACAACATGCGCGATGTCTTCCCCGCAACCGGCACCGAGCGCAGCGCGAAGTCCTGGCTCACCGAGGCGCCGCTGCGCATGCTGATGAACAACCTGCATCCGGATGTGGCCGAGAATCCGCATGAGCTGGTGGTCTATGGCGGCATCGGGCGGGCGGCCCGCACCTGGGACGATTTCGACACCATCGTCGCCACGCTCCGCACACTGAGCGACACGGAGACGCTGCTCGTCCAATCCGGCAAGCCCGTGGGCGTCTTCGAGACGCATGCCGACGCGCCCCGCGTGCTGATCGCCAACTCCAACCTGGTCCCCAACTGGGCCAGCTGGGACCATTTCAACGAACTCGATAAGAAGGGTCTGGCCATGTACGGCCAGATGACCGCGGGCTCCTGGATCTACATCGGCACCCAGGGGATCGTGCAGGGCACCTATGAGACCTTTATGGAGGCCGGCCGTCAGCATTATGGCGGCACCCTGACCGGCCGCTGGATCCTCACCGCTGGCCTCGGTGGCATGGGCGGCGCGCAGCCGCTGGCCGCCGTGATGGCGGGGGCCTGCTGCCTGGCCGTCGAATGCGACGAGAGCCGCGCCGATTTCCGCCTGCGGACCCGTTATGTGGACGAGAAGACCCATGATCTCGACGCCGCCCTCGCCATGATCAAGGGCTGGACCGCGGCCGGCGAGGCGAAGTCGGTCGCGCTCATCGGCAACGCAGCGGATGTTTTCCCCGAACTCGTCCGTCGCGGGGTACGCCCCGATATCGTGACCGACCAGACCTCCGCCCACGACCCCATCCATGGCTACCTGCCCCAGGGTTGGAGCGTCGCGGAATGGCGCGCGAAACAGGAGAGCGACCCCAAGGCCGTGGAGCGCGCCGCCCGCGCCTCGATGAAGACCCATGTGGCCGCGATGGTGGATTTCTGGAACGCCGGCATCCCGACGCTCGATTACGGCAACAACATCCGCCAGGTCGCGCGGGAGGAGGGGCTGGAGAATGCCTTCGCCTTCCCCGGCTTTGTCCCCGCCTATATCCGCCCGCTCTTCTGCCGCGGGATCGGGCCTTTTCGCTGGTGCGCGCTCTCGGGCGATCCGGAGGACATCTATAAGACCGATGCCAAGGTGAAGGAGCTGATCGACGATCCGCATCTGCACAACTGGCTCGATATGGCGCGCGAGCGGATCGCCTTCCAAGGCCTGCCGGCGCGGATCTGCTGGGTGGGTCTCGGGCAGCGGCATCGCCTCGGCCTCGCCTTCAACGAGATGGTGCGCAGTGGCGAGCTGTCGGCCCCCGTCGTGATCGGGCGCGACCATCTCGACAGCGGCTCCGTCGCCTCGCCCAACCGGGAGACCGAGGCGATGAAGGACGGCTCTGACGCCGTCTCGGATTGGCCGCTGCTGAACGCGCTCCTGAACTGCGCCTCCGGCGCGACCTGGGTCAGCCTCCACCACGGCGGCGGCGTCGGGATGGGCTTCAGCCAGCACTCTGGCATGGTGATCTGCTGCGACGGAACCGAGGCCGCGGACCGCCGCCTCGCCCGCGTCCTCTGGAACGACCCGGCAACGGGCGTGATGCGCCATGCCGATGCCGGCTACGAGGACGCGCTGGCCTGCGCGCGAGAGCAGCAACTCAATCTGCCCGGCATCCTGAAGGGATGAGGTCAGATCAGAGGCGACCCCGTCGGGTCGGCCAGAGCTGCGCGGCTGCGGGTGTCATGATGATGCGGCTCTGATCCCGGGGGCTTGCGCGTTCGCTCAAGGCGGCCCCCCTCTTGATCCGACAAACCCGCCTCATCGGGTTGCAAGGCTCGGGTAGCGGCACCTAGGCTTGGGCGCGGGAGACGGAGGGGAGACGGGAATGGACGGGCGCGAGCAGCTTCTGGCGGCGATCGAGGATGAGCGGGAGCGGATCATCGCCTTCTTCCGCGATTTCGTGCGCTGCGAGACACCTAATCCGCCAGGCGATACGACAACGGCTGTGCGCCACATCACGGACTTCCTCGCGGCCGAGGGGGTCCCCTGGCGCCTTGTCGACCCTGAGCCGAGTATGGCGAATGTCGTAGGCAGCATCGAGGGCGCAGGGCCCGGCCGGCATCTCGTGCTGAACGGGCATATCGATGTGTTCCCCATCGCCCCCGACCCCGTGGCCGAGGGCTGGACCACCGATCCTTGGGGCGGTGAGATCCGGGACGGCAAACTCTACGGCCGCGGCTCAGCGGATATGAAGGCCGTCGTGCCGGCCTTCAT
>JBCCLX010000483.1:0-2997 GCA_039026635.1 Pseudomonadota bacterium | reverse complement strand
GATGGTACTGAATCGATCGAGGGCGTGCTCACCGACCCGGCGACCAGCGAAGAGATCGAGGTCTTCGGCAACATCTTCACCCGCATCAGCTACACCTTCAACGATCAGGCGCGCACCAGCACCGTCGCCGTCTTCGATCTCGAAGATCCCAACATCAATCCCAACAGCGACGGCTTTCTGGTCCTGATCCAGGGCGATCCGATCAACGATCTGCCGAACGGGATCGATCTCGCGGCCCTGATCGGCAACTCGCCGAACGGCGGGATCGAGGATTTCCCGCCGGGCTTTGGCGAAAACGACTTCATTGCCTTTACCGATTTTGCGGGTGTGACGCTGCAGAGCGGCGGTCCGGCCCCGACGGGGCTCACCTTTGCCGAAGTGCTGGACGTCGCCTTCTTCTATGGTGCGGCCTACGACCGGATCCCGGATATCGAGGGGCTCAACTTCTGGATCGACGAGCGGGATGGCGGGGTCGAATTCAACACCGTCGCCAATGCCTTCCTGGCTGCCGAGGAGTTCCAGCTGCTCTACGGTGGTCCGGCCGATGCGCTGACGCCGGAGGCCTATGTCGAACTCCTCTACATCAACACGCTCAACCGCGTGGCCGATCTCGGCGGGTTCGACTTCTGGGTCAACGAGCTGCGCACCGGGATCGTCGATACGGCGACCATCCTGATCGCCTTCTCGGCGAGCGAGGAGTTCCGCAACCTTAACCCCGAGATCGCCGCCATCGAGGAGGTTTCGCCCTCGGAATGGGCCTTCGTCTAGCGAGCCGGAGGGGCCTTCGCGCCTGAAACCAACGACAGCAACGCCCCCGTGATCACAGCGTGGCTGGGGGGCGTTGATCTGGCGTCGAACCCGGTCCATACCGCCGCCCAACAGCGGCGCGCACGGCGCGGTGCCCAGAATGGACGGAGGAAGATGCCATGGCTGTGAAGGTTGCCATCAACGGGTTCGGTCGTATCGGGCGCAACGTTCTGCGCGCGATCATCGAGTCCGGCCGCACGGACATCGAGGTGGTGGCCATCAACGACCTCGGCCCCGTGGAGACCAACGCGCATCTGATGCGCTACGACAGCGTGCACGGCCGCTTCCCCGGCACCGTCACCGTCGATGGCGATACGATCGATGTGGGCCGTGGGCCGATCCGCGTCACGGCGCTGCGCAATCCGGCCGAGCTGCCCTGGGGCGATGTGGATATCGCGCTCGAATGCACGGGCATCTTCACCGCAAAGGAGAAGGCTTCCGCGCATCTGGAAAACGGCTCCAAGCGCGTGCTGGTCTCGGCACCGGCAAGCGGGGCGGACAAGACCATCGTCTACGGGGTCAACCACAACACGCTGACGAGCGACGATAAGATCGTCTCCAATGCCTCCTGCACGACCAACTGCCTCGGCCCCGTCGCCCATGTGCTGCACCAGGCGATTGGGATCCGCCAAGGCTTTATGACGACGATCCACAGCTACACGGGCGACCAGCCGACGCTGGATACGATGCACAAGGATCTCTACCGCGCCCGTGCGGCGGCCATGAGCATGATCCCCACCTCGACGGGGGCGGCCAAGGCCGTGGGCCTCGTGCTGCCGGAGCTCAACGGCAAGCTCGACGGCGTGGCGATCCGCGTGCCGACGCCCAACGTCTCGGTCGTAGATTTCCAGTTCAACGCCGAGCGCGCGACGAGTGTGGAAGAGATCAATGATGCCGTGCGCGCCGCGGCGGGCCAGAGCCTGAAGGGGATCCTCGGCTTTACGGATGAGAAACTTATCTCCACCGACATGAACCACGATCCCCATTCCTCGATCTTCCACACGGACCAGACGAAGGTGATGGACGGCAACTTCGTGCGCGTCCTCAGCTGGTACGACAACGAATGGGGCTTCTCCAACCGCATGGCCGACACCGCCGTCGCCATGGCGTCGCACCTCTGATCGATCTACGCGCCCGGTTCCCGGCCGGGCGCGCCATACTCGCCCCAACGGCTCGCCCTCACGCCTCGCAAGCGAGCCCTTCGATGGTGCCCGCATGATCCTTCCCGCCCCGTTCCGGGTCGCCACGCCGGCCGATGCGTCAGCGCTGGCCGATTTCATCACGGACGCCTCGGAAGGGCTCGCACCCTGTTTCTGGGCGCGCTCCGCAGGCGATCAGGCCCGCCTCTATGGGGAGGAACGCCAGGCCGCGGCCGCCGATCAGTGGATCGTCGCCGATGAGGGGGGCCTGGCCGTTGCAGGCCTGCGCGGCCACCGGCTGCCCGATGACCCAGAGCCGATCGCCGAGGATTTCGAACCGCTTTTCGTGCCGCTCCAGGAACTCGAGAACCTCGCGCCGAGCACCTGGTATGTGCATGTGCTGGCCGCCCGATCGGACCGGCGGGGACAGGGATGGGGCAGCCGCCTGCTCACGCTCGCCGAGGATCTGGCGCGCAAGGACGGGTGCAACCGTCTCTCGATCATCGCAGCCGACAACAACGCCGGCGCCATCCGCCTCTATGAGCGCACCGGCTTTCGCGAAACCGCACGCCGCGCCATGGTGAAGGGCGATTGGGAGAGCCAAGGCACCGATTGGATCCTGATGCTGAAAGACCTCGAGACCTAAGCACGCGCCGGCTTGACTGTGCGGCCCCGCCGTTCACAAGACGGAGCACAGGCTGCAGCCCTGCAGGGAGGGGATCATGGCTTTCCGCACGCTCGACGACCTCGACATGAAGGGCAAGCGCGTGCTGATCCGCGTGGACCTCAACGTGCCGGTCAAGGCCGGCCAGGTCACCGACGATACCCGCATTCGCGCCCATATCCCCACCATCACGACCGTGGCCCGCGCAGGCGGCTTGCCGATCCTGCTCGCGCATTTCGGCCGACCCAAGGGCCAGGTCGTCGTCGAGATGTCGCTCGGCCAAGTGGCAGACGCGCTGCAAGCGGCCCTCGCCAAGGACGGGATGGATGCGAATGTGCTGGTCGCGCCGGACTGCATAGGTCCGCTCGCCGAGGAGGCAGCCGAACG
>JBCCLX010000482.1:0-3007 GCA_039026635.1 Pseudomonadota bacterium | reverse complement strand
TGCCGCGATCTCGGTCTCCGGGCCGTCGGCGCGGATCCCGATGGAGCGGCTGGCAACGCTCGGCCGGATGGTGGCGCAGGCGGCGAGCGAGGCGACGCGCGACTATGGCGGCACGATGCCGATGGCCGCTCAGTAACGCTATGGGATTGGCTCGCCGGCAGTGGCGCGCCGACGGCCCATCTTGACGGGCGACCTTGACAGCCCACCGGGCCCTCAGTATCTCCGGCGCGCTCCGGGCACTCGGGGCCATCACCTCGGTTCTGATCCGGCGTAGCTCAGTGGTAGAGCATCGGACTGTTAATCCGCTGGTCGTAGGTTCGAATCCTACCGCCGGAGCCAGGTGATCCCACTGAAGTAAAACGCTTTTCCGCATGGGGATATGACCGTGGCGTTCGGATGTGGCGTCCATTCTACACCCCATTCTACACCTATACGTTCCGCGCTTCGTTCAGGCGCACGAGAACTTCGTCGCTCGCAGCAGGATCAAGGGCCGCGTAGACGGCCAGCATTTTCGCCGCATAGGCGGGTGACCAGCCCATGACCATGGCGATTTCCGATAGCGTCGCGCGAGCCCTCAAGAGGCGCGTGCAGCCGGCCCCGCGCGCATCATATAGCCGCAGCTCGTCTCGCAGGCCGACCGCCTTCCTAGCGCGCATAACTGCCTTCGAAGCCGCCTCTTCGGTCCAAGGCAGACCCTTGGCGTTCACCAGCAGGAGCATGCGCCCGGCCGGAGTTTCGTCGATCAGGCGGCCCATGGCAGGCGTCACCGGTATCGAGGCAATGCGACCGCGCTTCGCCGTGCGCACCTGCAGACGGCGGCCGAGCGGCGTCTGGTGGATGTGCTGCCGGCCGAGCTTGACCAGATCACCAGGTCGCAGAGCCGTCTCAACCGCGGCGCGAAGAAGTCGTGCGACATGTGGTGGTCCGCCCTCTTCGATCGCGCTCACATCGGACTCGGTCCAGATGATGTCCGAACGATCTGTGGTGTAGCGACGGCCGCCGCCTCGAAGGTGGTGCTCGCGCAGCAGGCCGCGCTCGTAGGCCCATGACACGATGAGGCGCAGCACCGTCCAAGCGTAGTCGGCGTTGCGGCCGTCCCACTGGTCTCGCCAGCTCATTGCGACCTGTCTGATCTTTGCCAGCTCAAAGGCGGCGATAGGGGCAGAGCCGAACTTGGTCCGGATCTCGTCTGCCCAGCGGCGATAGTCCTTCTTGGTTCGCGGACTGAGCATGCGGAACTCACCGCTGTCGAAGTAGGCATCGACGATCGAGCCGAACCGATCGGCGCTACGCGGGGGCCGGGCCGCTTGCTTGTAGGCGGCATGGTACTCATCCGTGTCAGGCTTCTCGCCCTCCCGGCACTTCCAGAAGGTCGAGCCCTTCACGCCCCGGATCTGGTGGTACTCCCAGCGCTCGCCGCTCGAGAGGCGCTTGCGGAAGACCTGAACGTGCGCGAGGTCGAGTTTAACCATTCTCTGCCAGCCATTCCTCCGCCTCGTCTCGCGGCCGCTCTTCCGTCGCTGACTCGCGCTGCGGCACGACGACGATACGACCGTCAGACAAGATCTCAACGCGCCCTACCTCATGCCCACAGCTCTCCACGCCGCGGACAGCGCGTCGGATGTCTGCTTGCGTGAAGGGGCGGGCAGGCATCAGCTCTCGACCTTCTCCGGCTCGACGAGGGACTGCACGGCCTCGATCGCATCGGCGGCGGCACGCAGTCTCTCGACGAGAGATCCTTTACCAAATGAGCCCTGACGACAGTGGTGGAGCGCGAGAGCAGCGCGCCCCAGCGCTGCGCGATCGACGCCCCAATCGCGAATTGAGCCCTTGCCGAACGCCTCCTCGAACTCTGCGAGGTTCTCCTCGATCTGGCCGAAACCAGACGTGCGGCGCTCCACCTCGGTCTTGACCGTCTCATGAAACCGGCGGCGACGCTCTTCGGCCTCGGCGAACTCGGCCGCCCGAGCCTCGTCGACGGCATCGCGAACGAGTCTCTGCATCGTGCCGTCGGCGCGGCGCAGTAGAGAGGCCAGGAACAGCCGCGTGATCGGCGCAGCCTCCGTCTTCTCTGCGTCCTTCACCGTCCGCCAGCATCTACCATCGAACTCGCGAAGGCCCCATGCCGGCGGCAGATCGGAGATATCGTCCACGATGCCTTTCGGCGTATGTATCCACCAGCGATCGCAGAACTTAGCGACAGCTTCGGCCTTGGTCGGATCGGCTGCCTCGCGCTTCCAGTCCGATCGAGACACCTTGATCTCGACGCCATGCAGCTCAAGCCCGCGTGAGGGCCAGAGGGACATCATGACAGCGTCAGCGCGTCGGCCGGCGCCTGCGCCAGTGCCCTCGGCGACCTCCCACATGATAGCCCACTCGGGATCGGTCCAGCGCTTGGACATCGCTTCCATGATGTCCTGGGCGCGCATTGGCTTCTTCTTGGTCATCTCGGCGCCTTCACCGGTCTCAGGGACGTGACCGGCCCCAGCCGCCCCGCCAGATACGGGCACCAGTCCGCCTGGCTATCCGAAACGAGGGCGAATCCTCGCTCGACCAGAAGCTCGTTCACGGACACATGGCCAAGCATGTAGACGCCTAGGATTCGGGAGAGGCTGTCCAAGCCCCAGGTTTCGTGACGCACCATCACGGCGCCTTGATCGATGTATTCGGCGAGGGCCTTTCGTGCGGCGAGCGCAAGGGCCCTCTCTTCCGGGCACTCCGCGCGGCCGATCTCTGGTGTGTCGATGCCGAGCAGACGGACCCGCGGGTTGCGGATCGTGATGGTCATCTCGGTCCCGAGCGCTGTGGTGTCGCCGTCTATAGCCCTGGTGTCTGCCGCTGCCGGCGACGCCAGGAAGGCGGAGAGGATGAGGGCTGCGCGGATCATGCTGCGGCCTTCCTGCAGTCCACCCAGGCCGAAGTCGTCGCGGGCATCTTGGTTTCCATGATCTGGAGTATGTCTTCCGCGACGATACGGATCTCTTTCTGGGCGCTCATGTCGAGCCGG
>JBCCLX010000481.1:0-3017 GCA_039026635.1 Pseudomonadota bacterium | reverse complement strand
GTCAGCTCCAGCGCCGAGACCGCCTCCGCGCCGTAGGTGATCCCGTGATAGATCTCGTCGGCGATCAACACGGTGCCATTGGCGGCACAATCGGCGATGAGGGCGCTTTGGGCCGCGCGATCGAGCATCGTGCCCGTCGGATTGGCGGGTGAGGCGACGAGTAGCCCGTGGATCGGCCCCTCGGCCCGCGCCGCTGCCAGATGCGCAGGCGTGGGCTGATAGCGCGTCTCGATGCCCGTCTCGAGCCGCAGGGGCGTGAGGCCTAAACTGCCGAGGATGTTGCGATAGGCGGGATAGCCAGGATCCGCCAGCGCCACGCGCTGCCCTGCCTCGAACATGGCGAGGAAGGCCAGCACGAAGCCCGAGGAACTGCCCGCCGTAATCACCACCCGGGCCGGATCGAGCGACAGCCCGTGACGCCGCTCATAGAGTGCGGCCACCGCCTCGCGCAGCGCCGGCAGGCCGAGCCCTTGGGTGTAGCCATAGGTCGCCTGAGAGGCCGTTGCGCGGGCGAGGGCCTCAAGCGCGGCACGCGGCGCCCCATAGGCGGGCTCACCCACCTCCATGTGCAAGACGCGGTGCCCCGCCGCCTCCAGCCGCCCGGCCTCGGCCAGCACATCCATGGCGATGAAGGGCGCGGTGCGCCCGCGGTCTGACAGCTTCATGGCTTTCGCCCTCCCACCGCCGGCACCTCCGGCCTGTGCTTCATGCGACGGTCAAGCCTTGTAAGCGTGCCCTGCCGCTGCCCAGATAGCCCTAGGGGGCGCGACCCCCGCTCGGCAAGGACGGAGCAGGCATGGTGATGGCGATCCTCTGCGCAGGGCTGAGGAGCTGGCGGGCAGGTCCGGCAGCCATGATGCTCGTGCTCGCCTTCGCCGCCCTGCCGCTGCCGGCTGCGAGCCAGGGCCTGATCCGTGACACCGAGATCGAGCGGACGCTCGACGACATGACCCGCCCGATCCTACAGGTCGCAGGCATCCCGCCGGCGAGCGTCCGGCTCTTCATCGTCAACGACCGGCGGCTGAATGCCTTCGTCGCGGGCGGGCGCAACATGTTCCTCAACACCGGCCTCTTGATGGAGCTCGAGACGCCGGAGGAGCTGCTGGGGGTGATCGCGCATGAGACCGGTCATATCGCAGGCGGCCATCTGGCGCGGCGCCGTCAAGAGATCCAGGCCGCCCAAGGCCCCGCGCTGATCGGGACGCTGCTCGGCATCGTGGCAGCAGCGGCGGGCGGGCCGGAGGCGGGTCTTGCCATCATCGCCGGAAGCCAAGGAGCGGCCCTGCGCAACCTCTTGCGCTACACCCGTGGGGAGGAAGCAGCGGCGGATCAGGCGGCGCTGACATATCTGCGCCGGGCCGAGATTAACCCCGATGGCCTGCGTCGCGTGCTCCAACGTTTTCGTGGTCAGGAGGTTCTCAGCGTCGGCAGTCTCGACCCCTATACGCTGACCCACCCGCTCTCGACCGACCGTCTGCAGTTGATCGAGCGCGAGGCCGCGGCCGCGCAGGGACGCAGCTATCCGGAGAACCCGGAGCGCGACTACTGGCACGCCCGCATGCGGGCGAAGCTCGAAGGGTTCCTGCAGCGCCCCGAGCGCGTTCTCGATCGCACCGAGGGTTTGTCGGACGAGATGGCCCTCTACGCCCGCGCTGTCGCCTACCATCGCATCCCCGATCCGACGGCCGCGCTGGCGACCATTGAGCGCGTGATGACGCTGCGCCCCAACGACCCGTTCTACACGGAGTTGAAGGGCCAGATCCTCTACGAACAGGGCGACCCGATGGCGGCAGAGCCCGCCTATCGCGAGGCTGACAGGCTCCTGCCCGATCAGCCGCTGATCCTGGCCGGGCTCGGCCGCGTCCTGCTCGCGCTCGATAACGATTCCGCGAGTGCGGAGGCGCTGGAGGTGCTCGAACGCGCCCGCCGCGCCGATCCGGGCGACAGTACGATGTTGCGTGATTTGGCGATTGCTTACGATCGCGCGGGCAATAGAGGGATGGCGACCCTAGTAACCGCGGAACGTTTCGCGCTGAGAGGTCGGGTCCGGGATGCTCAATTGCATGCGCGCCGGGCCGAGCAGGTGCTGCCCAACGGCTCGCCGGCCTGGTTGCGTGCGCAGGACATTCTGGCCATGAAGGTGCCCGACAGGGATTGATCCCGTCGCGATCCGAGAGAGAGACATGTTCGCCACGGCCCGCCGCTTTGCCGCCACCGCCCTCCCTGCCCTCGCGCTCAGCGCCGCCTTGGCCTCCTCGCCGCGCGCCGAGAGCGGGATCGACTTTTCGGCCATGAGCGATGCGGAGCGCCAAGCCTTTGGCGAGGCGGTGCGCCAGTTCCTGCTCGACAACCCAGAAACGGTGTACGACGCGCTGCAGGCGCTGCAGATCCGGCGCGAGGCCGAACAGGAGGAAGCCGAACGGGCGGTCGTCGCCCAGTACCTCGGCGCGCTGCATGACACGAGCTATGCCTGGGAGGGTGGCAACCCGGAGGGGGACATCACGGTGGTTGAGTTTCTCGACTACCGCTGCGGCTTCTGCAAGCGCGCCCATCCGGCCGTTAAGGAAGTGCTCGAGCGCGATCCGAATGTCCGCCTGATCGTGCGCGAGTTCCCGATCCTCGGGCCAGAGAGTGTGGCCGCCGGGCGCATGGCCATGGCGGGCTACCGCCTCGAGCCCGAGCTCTACCCCCAGCTCAATGATGCGTTGATGAGCCATGAGGGCGCCCTCACCGAGACCATGGCCTATCGCATCGCCGATGGCGTGGGCTACGACATTGCGGAACTGAAGTCGCTCGCCAATTCGGACGAGATCGCGCGCGAGATCGACAAGACCTATCAGCTTGCCGAAGTGCTTGAGATCCAGGGCACGCCGACTTTCATCGTCGGCAATCAGATCGTGCGTGGCTTTCAGCCCGTCGATGAGTTTCTCCAGACCATCGCAGGCGCACGCCGCACCGCCTCCAACTGAGCCCTGCCGGACCCAGTCGACCCGCTTGCAGCATGCGGCCGTTTGACG
>JBCCLX010000480.1:0-3021 GCA_039026635.1 Pseudomonadota bacterium | reverse complement strand
GTGGTTCATCCGCTGATGGAGGGGGCGGAACTGCCGGTCTTCATCGCGAACTTCGTGCTGATGGATTACGGCACCGGGGCGATCTATGGCTGTCCGGCCCATGATCAGCGGGATCTCGATTTCGCTCGAAAATATGACCTAGACGTCGTGGATGTGTTCCACCCGGAAGGCACCGACACGCCGGTGACGACTGAGGCCTTCGTGCCGCCCAAGACCGAGCGGGTGCACTATGTGCGCGCAATTGCCGGCGCGGAGATCATGACCGGGGCCGAGGCGATCGATGCTGCCATTCAAAAGTGTGAGGCGCTGGAGATCGGCGAGGGGGTTACCAAGTTCCGGCTGCGGGACTGGGGGGTGAGCCGCCAGCGCTATTGGGGTTGCCCGATCCCGGTGATCCACTGCCCGTCCTGCGGCGTAGTCCCTGTCCCAAAGGAAGAGCTGCCGGTCCGTTTGCCCGACGATGTTGATTTCGAGACCCCAGGCAACCCGCTCGAGCGTCATGCATCCTGGGCTCAGGTGCCCTGTCCGAAATGCGGCGATGCGGCACGGCGCGAGACGGATACGATGGACACCTTCGTCGACTCGTCCTGGTATTTCGCGCGCTTCACCGCCCCGCGCGCCGAGCAGCCGACGGATGCAGATGCGGCCGACTATTGGATGAATGTCGATCAGTATATCGGCGGGGTGGAGCATGCGATCCTGCACCTGCTGTACTCGCGCTTCTTCTCGCGAGCGATGCATGCCACCGGGCATCTGCCCGCCCGTTCCGGCGAGCCTTTCGAGGCGCTCTTCACCCAAGGCATGGTCTGCCATGAGACCTATCGTGCGGTGGACGGGCGGTGGCTGACGCCGAGTGAGATCAAGCTGGGCGATAACGGCGCGGTGGAGGCGACGACGGGCCAGCCGGTTGAGATCGGCCCCTCGATCAAAATGTCGAAATCGAAGCGGAACACCGTCGATCCCGATACCATTATCTCGCAGTATGGCGCTGATACAGCACGCTTTTTCATGCTGTCCGACAGCCCGCCGGAGCGTGATGTGGAATGGACCACAGCGGGTGTCGAGGGCGCTTTTCGCTTCGTGCAGCGGATCTGGCGCATGATGGAAGAGGTGCCGGCGGCGGGGTCGATGCCTGAGGCCTTCGGGGCCGACGCGCTGGCCTTGCGCAAGGCAACACACAAGGCTGTGGCAGGGGTGACGGCCGACATCGAGGGGTTCACCTTCAACAAGGCTGTGGCGCGGCTTTATGAGTTGGCCAACACCGCGGCGCGTACAGCGGGTGACGGGGCAGATACCGCCTTTGCGCGGCGCGAGGCACTGGAGATGCTGGTGCGCTTGATGAACCCAATGGCGCCTCATGTGACGGAGGAGATCTGGCAGCGCCTCGGCCAGGAGACCATGCTCGTCGATATGGACTGGCCCGAAGCCGATCCGGCGCTTGCTCGGGACGATGTGATCCTGCTGCCGCTTCAGGTAAACGGCAAGAAGCGCGCTGAATTGGAGGTCGCACGCGACGCGGAGCGGGGGGACGTTGAAGCGCTGGCCATGGCTCATCCTGACGTGGCACGGTTCCTCGACGGGCGCACACCCAAGAAGGTGATCGTTGTGCCGGGAAGGATCGTGAATGTCGTCGTCTGACGGGAGACCCGAGAAGCCCGTTCGAGGCCGCATGCACACTGTCACCCTGCAGCGGCGTGGCGCCTTCGGTGTGCTCGGTGCGCTGATGGTGGCGGGCCTTGGTGGCTGCTTTCGGCCGATGCTGGCCGAGGGGGGGCCCGCCTCCGAGGTGCGGGGACGGATCGCCTTGCCGCCTGTTCAGAACCGGATCAGTCGCGTCGTGAACGACACACTGGAGAACAGGCTCGGGGCGCCCCAAGCGGGAGAAACGGATTTCCGGCTCGAAGTGGGGATCCGCTTTTCCGAGCGGGGGCTTCTGGTGACCCAGGACAGCGACATCACCCGCGTCCAGATGACGGCCGTTGCTGAGATGCGGCTCTATCGCAATGGGGAGGTGGCCCCTGTCCTCGCCGATCTGCTCTCCAACGAAGCGGGCTTTGACGAGACCGCCTCTCTCTATGCATCGCGCACCGCTCGGCGGGATGTGGAGGAGCGCCTCGCGCGGGCGCTTGCAGAGCGGATCGCGCTGCGTGTCTTGGCGCGGGCTGAACGGCTCTCGGCAACGGGCTGAGGCGCGGCCGTGAAGCTTCAGGCTCGGGCGGCTGAACGATATTGCGATCATCCGGACGGCGATCATCTCGCCTTTCTGCTCCATGGCCCGGATGCGGCGCTTGTGGCGGAACGACGGCGACGCCTAACCCAGCGGCTGACCGCCGACGATCCCATGCGGCTCACGAGCCTGGAGCCGGGCGCGGTACGGCGAGATCCAGCGGTACTCTTTGATGCATTGCGCTCAAGCGGCTTTTTTGCCGATGCGCCTGTGGTGTTGATCGAGGGTGTCCCGGAGGGGCTGGCAAGCGCGGTTGAGGCCGCGCTTGAGGGGTTGTCGGCGCAGGATGGACGGCTCGTGCTGACAGCGGGGACGCTCACCGCGCGCTCGGTCTTGCGGCGGCAGTTTGAAGGGGCGCGGGTAGCTGTCGCCCTCGGCCTCTACCCCCAGCCGCCGGATGCGGTGGAGTTGGAAGCGATGTTGCGCGAGGCCGGCCTCTCCTGCGGTATGACGGGCGATGCCCTTGAGAGCCTGGTGGTGGCTGGCGCAGAGATGGATCGCGGGACGCTGGCACAGAGCATCGCGACGATTGCCCTATTCGGCCTGGATGCGAGCGAGCCTTTAGAGGCCGATGTTGTCAAAGCGCTGCTGCCTGTTACGGCGGAGAGCGAGACCGAGCGCCTGGTGGCGGCAGTGGCGGCGGGACAGGCTTCTGAAGCGGCGATGCGATTGCGGCGTTGTCTTGCAGGCGGGATGGCGCCGGTCTCGATCGTCATCCAAATCAGTCGACACTATCGGATGCTCTACGGTGCCGCCTTGGGCAGCGATCCAGAGCAGGCCGTCGACCGCCTGCG
>JBCCLX010000479.1:0-3026 GCA_039026635.1 Pseudomonadota bacterium | reverse complement strand
GGTGGCACTCCCTGCGCAGTAGGTGCCAAGGATATAAGGACCGCTCCCGGGGATGCAGCCCCGCGTGAGACCAGAAGGAGGCTCCGGCGAGCACGGCGACGGTCAAGACCGTTTCTTCGGAGGCCCGGCGCCTCCGGTGGCTTTCTCCCCGGCCGACCGCTCCGTGGTGCCGAGCGCATCGGCGAGGCGGGCGCTGGCGGAGCCCGGGCGGCGAGCTGTGGGCTGATCGGGCCCCGGTGACCAGCCTGTCAGAAAGACGAGCTCGATCTCCGTCACCACCCGCCCCTCCGCCGTCCCTTGGGTTTCGGCATAGAGGGCGGCCGCGCGCATCAGCACGCTGCGGGGCGTGAAGCTGCGGGACCGCGCGGCCAGCGCATTCGTCTCCCCCATCGCCCGCAGATCCCGCATCAGGGCGAGCGCATCGGAATGGCTCATCGTGAGCCGCTCACTATCGGAGACGGGCATCTGGAACCCGGCCCGCTGGAGCAGCGCGCCCAGATCGCGGATCTCGCCCATGGGCGCGACGCGCGGGCGCAGACCGCCTGTGACCTCGGCCTCAGCACTTGCCAGGGCCGCCCGCAGCGCCGCCAAACTCTGACCACCCGCCATCACGGCGATCATCAGCCCATCAGGCGCGAGCGCCAGGCGCAGCTGCACCAGATGCCCGACAGGATCCTCCAACCAATGGAGAAGGCCGAAAGACACAGCGAGCGCCGCCCGCCCTGGCTCGAACGGCAGCGTCTCACCGCGCCAGGTCAGCGCCTCTGCCTCGGGCAGGCGCTGGGCCGCGGCGGCCAGCATCGCCGGGCTCGGATCGGTCATGGCAAGTCCCTGCCCGCGGCGCCCGATGGCAGCCGGCAGCGCGCCGGCAAGGATCCCCGCGCCCGTCCCCGCCAAAACCGCCGAGGGAAAGGCCCGGTTCACATCCTCGAGCCGTTCCCCGATGCGCTCGGCCACCAGCCGCGCGAAGACATCGCCACCGCCCAGATAGCCGTTGCGCATCGCCCGCTCCCGCGCCCGGATCCAGGCCTGCGCGTCGAAGAGGCGCGGTTTGTCATTGGGTTCGCCGCTCATGAGTGGAAGGATAGGGAGGCTGGGGGCGCAAGAAAGGGCGCGCAGCGCGATGCGCCCCGATGGAGGCAGGAACGAGCAGGATGCGCGAGAGGCGAGAGCACGAGGCAGGACCATGACCGTCTCCGATGAGCGCATCGGGGCCGCAAGAGCGGCGGACGCTGAGCCGCGCGTGCTGAGCGCACCGCTCTCTGGCCGCAAAGGTCGTCGCTGGCTCGCGTGCCTGCGCGATCTCCTGTTTCCGCCCCAATGCGCTGCCTGCGGGGCGGAAACGGGGGAGACGGGAGGCACAGGCGCGCTCTGCCCTGCCTGCTTCGCCGAGTGTCGGTTTCTGACCGGCCCCGCCTGCCGCTCCTGCGCGCGGCCAGAGCCGCGGCTTTCCGCGCCCGATCCAGACTACATCTGCGATGCCTGCCAGGCCCTGCCACCGGCTTGGGACCGGGGCGTTGCGGTGGCCCGATACGGCGGACCGATCCGCACTCTGCTGCTGCGGCTCAAGCGGGCCGACCGGCTCGATACGGTCCCGATGCTCGGCGCTTGGGCCTATCGCGTGGCGCGACCGCTACTTGCCGACGCCGATCTGATAGTGCCGGTGCCGCTCCACTGGACGCGCCGCCTCTCCCGCCGGTTCAACCAATCCGCCGAGATTGCCCGCGCGCTGCGCGCCACGGCACAAGAGGCGGGGGGTCCCGTCCCATCCCTAGACCCCGGCGCATTGCGCCGCATACGGTGCACCCCCAGCCAGTCCGGCAGTTTCGCCGAGCGACGGGCCAATCTCGACGGCGCCATTGTCGCGCGCCCGGGGTTGGACCTCAGCGGAAAACGCGTGCTCCTGATCGACGATGTGCTCACCTCCGGCGCCACGCTCGATGTCGCCGCTCGCGCTCTGCGGAAAGCCGGTGCTGAAGGGGTTGACGCGTGTGTGATTGCCCTGGCCGGATCACGCGACGAACCCTACGTCAGAGCCATCCCGCGGGACGGAGAAGAGGCGGATGTCCCGCTCCTGACCCCGACCGCGAACCAGACCGCGAGCGACCCCTCGAGCCAGACCGCGAGCGTCGGCGCGCCTGCCGCTGCCGGCCTAACCAAAGGAGCGCCATTATGGCCAAACCGGTCGAGATTTACACCACGCCGATCTGCCCCTTCTGCATGATGGCCAAACGCCTACTCACCGAGAAGAACATCGCCTTCACTGAGATCAACGTGATGGGCGACAGCGCCGCGAAGGCCGAGATGATGCAGCGCGCCAACGGCCGTCACACCGTTCCCCAGATCTTCGTGGGTGACACGCATGTGGGTGGCTGCGATGATCTCTATGAGTTGGACGGGCGGGGCAAGTTGGACCCGCTGGTGGCAGACGCAGCCTGACACAGGAGACGGCCATGGCGGCGGAGACGACCGTGACGGAGACAACCCTGCGTGCTGGGCTCGTACAGCTCAATGTCTCGGATGATCCCGCCGCCAATATGCCGGAGACCGCGCGGATGGTGCGCGCCGCGGCGCGGGAAGGCGCGCGTCTCGTCGTCACCCCGGAGGTGACGAACATCATGAGCGCAAGCCGCTCGCACCAAGACGCGGTGCTGAAACCGGAGGTCGAAGACGCGACGCTCGATCACCTGCGCGATGTGGCCGCCGGCACGGGGATCTGGCTCGTCATCGGATCGCTGGCCCTCAAGGAGCCCGATGGCGACGATACGCGCTTCGTGAACCGCCAGTTCGTCATCGCGCCCGACGGTACGATCGCAGGGCGCTACGACAAGATCCATATGTTCGATGTCACCCTCGGCGGGGATGAGAGCTATCGCGAGAGCGAGGCCTTTCGCCCCGGCGCCCGGGCCGTGACCGTCGACACCCCCTTCGGTCGCCTCGGCCTTGGCATTTGCTACGACATGCGCTTCCCCGCCCTCTGGCGCGCACTGGCCGAGGCTGGGGCGGGCATTCTGCTCTCGCCCGCC
>JBCCLX010000478.1:0-3043 GCA_039026635.1 Pseudomonadota bacterium | reverse complement strand
GCCGCGCCTGCTCGGGATCGGAGAACCAGTCGCGATAGCTGGCAATGGCACCGGGCGGCAGCCGGTTCTCGAGCGCCGGCACGATCTGATCCATCAGGCGATACATCTGCCGATCCACCTGATGGCGCAGATAGTCGCTGAAGTCATAGCGCGCGCCTTTGACCAGGAAGGCATCGGCCGCGGGGGCATTGGCGAAGCGGCCCTCCTTCTCGCTGACAAGGCCGAGCGAGGTGAGGGCAGTCAGCAACGTTCGGGCGCGTTCGGGCGCGAGACCCGTGGCCCCGGCGGCTTCATCGAGGCTGAGCGGGCTGTCGGAGAGATGGGAGAAGAGATCGACGTGGAGGGCTGCGAAGAGCGCCTTTGAACCCATGAAACCGAAGGCGATGTCGGAGACTTCGTCGGCGGTCGTGAGTACAGGCATGCGGCCCTCCCTTCGTTGTGCGCTGCGGGAGGAATATCATGCGCTGCAGCAGAATGGGGCATTTTCTTAGGACGTTGTTCTCCTCGCAGCGGTCTCGGCCTCAATCCGGCATCAGGAAATTGCCGCGCAGCATGGCGAACGGGCGGGAGCGTTCGTCCTGCCAGGCCTCCACGTGGATATGGGCGACGCGGCGCCCAGCCTTCTGCACCCGGGCCCGGGCGAAGCTGTCGCGAGGGCGGCCTGAGCGGAGGTAATCGACGGTGACGTCGATGGTTTTCGGGATCGCGGGGAAGCGGCCGGCGGCAATCGCCTCGGCGGCGGGGCCCCCGGCATCGATCTCGGCCACGACCCGGTCCCAGGCGAGCTGCATGAGCGCCGTGATCTCCAGGAAGGAGCCGGTCACGCCGCCATGGATCGCGGGCAGAAAGGGGTTGCCGATCAGGTGATCAGAAAAGGGCAGATGGGCGGTGAGCTCATCGCCGAGCCGCTCCACCCGCACGCCGAGCAGCCGGTGGTAGGGCACCATGGCGGTGAGCGCATCGAGCGCGCTGGCCAGTTGATCGGCCGATCGGGCGGGGCGGGTCATTCGGCCTCCTCCGGTTTGGGCGCGCTGCGCTCGACGATGAAGGCGCCGGCGGCCGAGGCGATGGGCTCGGCCCCCTCGCCATGGCTGGCGATGGCGCGGGCGAAGGCGATGGAGCGGGTGATGCGGTAGCACTCGGCGCGGGCGATGACGGCAAGGCCGGGCGTGGCCGGGCGCATGTAGTCGATTCGCAGATCCAGAGTGGCCGTCGCGCGCAGTCGCCCATGGCTCGCGCTCTTGGCTGGGCCGCTCGCCATCACGGCGGTGCCGCAGGCCGTGTCGAGCAGGGCCGTGACCACGCCGCCATGCATGACGCCGCTCGCCGGATCGCCGATCAGTCGTTCATCGTAAGGCACGGACAGGATGGCGACACCCTCGCCTGCGTGATGCAGGCGCATGCCCAGGTTCGCCGAGAACGGCAGACCCTGCATGACCTCGCCTTCACCGATAGACCCAAGGTTACCGATACGTTCACCTCTCGGTGAAGTGCCTTGCACAGCGCTCTCGTTGCGCAAGAGCGGACCGATATCACCATCGTCCTCAGCCATGATGACCTGGACCTTTCCAAACTGTTGCGATTACAGATCTTTTTTGGGTCACAAGCGTCCTTTCTGGAGGCCTGTCGGGCGCATGCCTAGGCGGGTTGACGGACCCTGTCGAGAGCAGCCGGCAGACACGCGACCCAAACGTCACCTGCGGGGATTTGACCTATCCGTCATGCATCGCCATATCGCCGCCGGCTAGTCATCGGAGAAATAGTAAATGACAGAAGACACATACACGATCGGCGAAATGTGCCGCGCTTTCGAGGTTACCCCCCGGGCGTTGCGATTTTATGAGCAGAAAGAACTGCTTAAGCCGCTGCGTGCGGGGCAGCACCGGCATTATACGGCGCGTGATCGGGCGCGTCTGAAGCTGATCCTGCGCGGCAAGCGCTTCGGCTTCAGCCTCGCTGAGATTCGTGAACTGCTCGAGCTTTATTACGTGGGCGATGAACAGATGACGCAGCTGACCGCAACGCTCGAGGCGGCGGAGAAGCATCATGTGGAGCTGGTCGAGAAGCGAGACGAATTGACCTCGGCGATCGGCGAATTGGAAACACACATGTCACTCGTGCGCGATATGCTGGCTGAGAAGAGGCAGCGCGTGGCCGGTTGAGCCCTGCGCGCCCCTCTGTGCCGGAGGGATGATCGATGCCGACTTACACGCCGCCGCTCGACGATCTGCGCTTTATCCTGCACGAGGTGCTGCGCATCCAGGACCACCCGGCCATCGACGGCTACGGGGCGCTCGACGCGGAGACGACCGGGCCGATTTTGGCTGAGGCCGGCAAGATCGCCAGCGAGGTGCTGGCGCCGCTCAATGCCATCGGCGATCGGCAAGGATGTCGTCTCGAGAACGGGGTCGTCCGCACGCCCGAGGGGTTTCGCGAGGCCTGGGCCACGATGGTCGAGGGCGGGTGGCCGTCGCTCGAATGCGATCCCGACTATGGCGGCCAGGGCATGCCGGCGGTGATCAACATCCTCGTCGGCACCATGAAATCGGCCGCCAACATGGCTTTCATGATGTATTCGGGGCTGACGCATGGCGCCTATTCCGCGCTGATCTATCACGGGAGCGACGAGCAGAAGCGGATCTATCTGCCCAAGCTCGTCTCCGGTGAATGGACGGGCACGATGAACCTGACCGAGCCGCAATGCGGCACGGACCTCGGGCTCATCCGCACGCGGGCGACACCCAAGGAAGACGGGAGCTGGTCCATCGAGGGCCAGAAGATCTTCATCTCGGCCGGTGAGCACGATTTGGCGGAGAACATCGTGCATCTCGTGCTGGCCCGCACGCCCGACGCGCCGGAGGGCACACGCGGGATCTCCATGTTCGTGGTGCCTAAGCGCCTGGTGAACCCGGATGGCAGCCTCGGCGCCCGCAATGCCCTCTCCTGCGGCAAGGTCGAGGACAAGATGGGCATCCATGGCAACGCCACCTGCGTGATGAACTATGACGGCGCGACGGGCTGGATGGTGGGCGAGCAGCACAAG
>JBCCLX010000477.1:0-3084 GCA_039026635.1 Pseudomonadota bacterium | reverse complement strand
CGTCGACGCTCGCATCGAGAGCCGGCATTTCGAGCCCCGTGTCGGCTCATCGCGCCCGCAGCTCCAAAGCATCTCGGTCAACGGCGTCGAGGCACGGAGCATCAGAACCTATTTCCGCCGCCACTGGCTGACCGTTCGCTACGACGCAGGGGGCGAGGCGCGCACGGCCACCGCCCCCGTCTCCTTCGACACTTGGCGCGACAGCCAGACTGGACAGACGATCACCGTGCGCGCTTTGGAGGACGGTGGCGCGTTCGTCGATGCGGCGCCCTTTGCGACCTTCTTCCATGGGCTGAAGGCGGTCGGGATCGGCATCCTGATGGCCATCATTGGGTTCGTCTCCATGCGCCTGCCAGACTAAGCGGCGCTGGGCATAGCGAACCTGGGTTGAGCCAGCCTCCGCGCCCCCTCGCACGGCGCCGTCATCCCGGCTAGGACTGCGCCACGCATCATCCCCGTCGCAGAGGACCACCCATGACCGAGATCACGCTTGAGACCGCCCGGAAGATCATCGCCGGTGCGCTGGCCAAAGGGCATGAGATGGGGCTGAAGCCGCTCTCGGTCGTCGTCCTCGATGCGGGCGGTAATGTGAAAGCGTTCGAGCGGGAGGACGGCGCCTCCAACCTCCGCTTCAACATGGCCTATGCCAAGGCCTATGGCTGCATCGGCGTGGGCCTCGGCGGCCGGGCGCTCATGGCGCGGGCCGAGACGCAAGCCTATTTCACCAACTCCTTGACCGCGGCCCTTGGCGGTAACGTCTTACCCGTCCCGGGCGGTATCCTTGTGCGCGCTGAGGCAGGGGGTCCGATAATCGGCGCCGTCGGCATCACCGGTGACACCTCGGACAACGACGAAGCGGCGGGGATCGCCGCGATCGCTGCGGCCGGCCTTGTCGGCGACGGCGGCTAAGCTGGCGAACATCGGCTTTTTCGTTGGGCAAACGCAGCCACAGCCAGCCCATCCCTTGTGAGCGTTGCAAATCCTGCCTAACGCTGTCGCATGAAGGAGATCGAACTCAAACTACTCCTTGAGCCGAAGGCGATCCCCAGCCTCAAAAGGCGCCTCGGCGCCGCGGCGGGGGAGGGCAGGCCGGCAAAGACGCGACAGCTCACAACCATCTATCTCGACACAGGCGAGGGCGCGCTCGCAGCCGCCGGGATCGCGCTCAGGCTTCGGCGCGAGGGGCGTTCTTGGACCCAGACCGTGAAGGCCGGCCGGTCCATGCGCGCAGGCCTCAGCGAAACGCGCGAGCTTAACAACCCAGCGCCAGGCGGGCGGGTCGACCTTGCCGCAATCCCCGACGAGGCGATGCGCAACATGGTCGAGGAGGCGGCAGCAGGGCTCCCGCTCGCCCCTGTTTACGAGACCGTGGTGAAGCGCACGACCTGGCTGATCGAGGCGGGTGGCGCCGAGATCGAGGTGGCCCTCGACCGCGGAGAAGTGCGCGCCGGCCAAAGCGCCGAGACGCTGGACGAGCTCGAACTCGAGCTCCTTTCCGGCCCTCCATCTGCGCTCTTCGCCCTGGCGCGACAGATGATGCCGACGGGGCCGTTGCGCTTCTCCACAATGAACAAGGCCGCGCGGGGCCAACGTCTCGCCGCTGGTCAAGCGGCGGTGCCCGCGCCCGAACCTCGTTTCGCATCGGCTGTCGCAACGGGTGGCGGGTTGAGCGCCGAGGCTGCCGGGCGCGAGATCCTGGCCGAGTGCTTCCTACAGATCGCTGAGAACGCAGCCGCCATCGCTGCGACGGACGACCCCGAAGGCCCCCATCAGCTCCGCGTGGGTTTGCGGCGTCTACGCTCCGGCCTGCAGCTACTTCGCCCGGCCTTCGGCGGACCCCGTCACACAGCGCTCGAGGCGGAGGCGCGTTGGCTCGCGAGTGAGGCAGGCCGGTTGCGCGATCTCGACGTAGCCCTCGACGATCTGGTGCGCCCGGCCGCGGGCTTCGCCCCTGGTGAGACCGGGTTCCAACCGCTCGCGGGAGAGCTTGCGCGACGGAGCGAGGAGGAGCGGCGACGCCTGCGCAAGACACTCACCGGCGCGCGGACCACGGCCTTTCTCTTCGATCTCTCCGAATATGTCGCGCTTCGAGGCTGGCTCGACCCGGCCGATCACGGGCAGACCGAGCGTCTGGCGATGCCCTTCGCGACCCTCGCGGCCGAAGCATTGATCCGGGCCGATCGCAAGGCGCGCAAACGGGCGGCGGCGGCAAAGGGTGGCATCGCCAATCTCGAGATCGAGCAGCGCCACGACCTCCGCAAAGCGTTGAAGGCGCTGCGCTACATGATCGAGTTCGCCCTGCCGCTCTGGCCCGCCAA
Source organism: Pseudomonadota bacterium (assembly GCA_039026635.1). Classification (GTDB taxonomy): domain Bacteria; phylum Pseudomonadota; class Alphaproteobacteria; order Rhodobacterales; family Rhodobacteraceae; genus Thermohalobaculum. The sequence continues at coordinate 766 of JBCCLX010000477.1, read as the reverse complement.
GCGGGTGAAGCCCCTCGTTAAGGCGTTGAAATCGCTTCAGACGCTCTTTGGCAGCCTCAACGACGCTGCGATGGCCGAGGCGCTCTTCCTCGCCGAGAACGCGCCCTGCGCCTCTGACCCCGCCGCCTCACGCGCGGCCGGACGACTGATCGGTGCTGCAAATGCGGCGGCCGAGCATGATTGGGCTGCAGCCCAGATCCGCTGGCAGGACTTCGCCGCCGTCCCGCGCCCCTGGGCGTAGCCGACAAGCCACTCGACCCGCACCGTCATTCCCGGGCTTGACCGAAGGGTGCAGACGAGCGGTTCGACCGGGACGGAATGTAGCCGTTTGCGTCATGCTCCGGCTTGACCGGAGGATCCAGAAAACAATTCCAATCCAATATCTTAGGCAAATCTGGATTGCCGGATCGTGTCTGGCAATGACGAATGCGCTGACCTGCCCTCCCAGTCCCGTGGACATGCCTCAGCGCAGCAATGCCCCGCCGATCACCACGTCGCGTGCCACGATCCGACGCTCGGCCGTCAGCTCGGCGCCCGTCGTGTCGCGGAGCGTGACCGGGCCGTTCTCCAACGCAATGATCGAGGCATCGCCCGGGGCGCCGACCCGGAGCCGCGCGATCTCAGGCCGGCGGACCGCGGCGGCGGGCGTCGTGGTGCAGGCCCGCACGATATCGACCAGGTCCATGCCGAGATGCAGGAACTTCGTCATCGTCGTCACCAGGTCATGCGCCGGCCCGTCGATGCAGAGGGTGTGGATATCCGAGCT
>JBCCLX010000476.1:0-3085 GCA_039026635.1 Pseudomonadota bacterium | reverse complement strand
GCCTTTCGCCCCGGCGCCCGGGCCGTGACCGTCGACACCCCCTTCGGTCGCCTCGGCCTTGGCATTTGCTACGACATGCGCTTCCCCGCCCTCTGGCGCGCACTGGCCGAGGCTGGGGCGGGCATTCTGCTCTCGCCCGCCGCCTTCACCGTGCCCACGGGTCGGGCCCATTGGGAAGTACTGCTCCGTGCCCGCGCCATCGAGACCGGAAGCTTCATGCTGGCGGCCGCGCAATGGGGCACCCATACCGCAAGCCGCGGACGAGAGCGGGCGACCTGGGGCCACAGCCTCGCCGTTGCCCCTTGGGGGGAAGTCCTGGTCGATGGCGGCGAGGGCACGGGCGTCCATTTCGCCGAGCTCGATCTCAGCGCCGTGGCCAAGGCCCGCAGAGCCATCCCTGCCCTGCAGAACGCCCGCGCTTTCATGCCGCCGGAAGAGACCCCGGTCCTGCAGCCGGCCTGATCGCGTCAGCCCCGCTCAGGCGCCACCGAAAAAGCGCCGGATGCGCCGGAAGAAGCGGCCGATCGCGTTCGTCCGCTGATCAATCTCCTCCTCCACGCTATCGATGACCGGATCCACATAGCGGGCGATGAGGATCAGGAAGATGCGTCGCGTGACGAGGATGAACAAGACGATCCCGCTCACGATCATCACGTTTGGCCAGATCGACAGCGGCTCGTCCTTGCTCTCTGCTTCGCGGATCGAGATCAGGTTCGGGAACCAGCTCATGAACTGGACCCGCCAGCCATAGTGCTTGACCACAACCCAGATCGGGCTGTCGCGCGTCGAGGTCAGCTCATCCGCCCGGGCGCCGAGATCGGCACTGTCGAACTTGAAGTAGAGGCTCGCGTCCTCATTGCGGAACACCCGCACCCCGCCATCGGGCTCGGCAGCACTGACCTGCCGCATATCGCGGCTGATCGTCGTCACCGTCCCATCTGGCTGGGTCGCGGTATCATCCACGCGGACGACCTCGGTCGACAGGATCCGGACGATATCGCGCTGAGGGAGGAAGTAGTGAAGGATGGCCACGAAAAGCGACAGGGCCACGAGACCGATAACGAGTTTCACGTAGCCCATGCCTGCCCTCACTTCGCTATGAACCAGAGCAGTCCGATGACGACCAGCGGGATCGCGAACAGCCCCATAAGCACCTTCTTCTCTGTCGAGCGCTCGTAGGTCGCAAGCCCCTTCTCGATGAAGTCCTCACGGTTCACCCCACCGCCCTCGCCGGCAGCATAGCGCCGTTCGAGTTGGCGGATCGTATCCCAGCGCAGATAGCTGTCGAGCAGGACGTAGATGACACCCAAGATGGCGAAGAGCACAGCACTCAAGATCACGGCGCGAATGAACATGATCGATCCTCCCCGCGCTTCATGTAGCGTCGCGCAACGCTGGCCGAAAGCACCAGGGCGCCGAAAGCCTGCGATGGCGGGCGTCGAGAGACCCTGTGCGCGGGGCAAGGCGCCGGGATCTCCGGCGCCGCGCGCCTGTCAGGCGCTCCACGCGATCTGCTTCAGCCAATCCCGCAACGCGTCAGCAACGAAATCCAGGCCGCTATGGGCATCTGGATCGGTGGGCGCGCACGCAATCAGGCATCGGCCGGGTCGCTGGCCCGCAAGGCGCCCCGCCATGGCCGCCGGGGGTGCAGGGCGCTACGGCTTCACTGCGAGCCGGAGGAGATTTGAGAGGCGGGGATCCAGCCTGCGACCGGCCGAGAGCGCCCCACAGGCCAGATCCGGAGCCGCCGGCGCGCGATGGAGGCAGAAGTCATAGCTGCCCATATCGAGGTTGAGCGCCATGTCCGGCGCCACGTCCCGTGCGATCGCCCGCGCGGCGGCATCGAGGGTGAGAGGGTCTGCCGATTGCCAGATCCCGAAGCTCTCGCCCTTCACGAAGAAGATCCGGCGCACGGCCTCCGGCGCGCCCGTGACCGGACGGGTGTCGACACGCCCGTCGATCACGAGGAGGTGGCTTTGCAGCGCTGAGATCCCGGCTGCGGCCGCAGCCTTGAGGAAAGCGCGCCGGCTTTCCAGAGGCCCCAGATCGTAGCGCTGTCCCCCAAGCCGCACGGCCCCGCGCCGATTGAGGCGCGGCTGGCCAGTCGAGGGCTCGATCAGCAGCACGCCGTCCATACGCGCGATCGTACGGCCGACCACGCGCCCCTCGACGATCATCAACCCCACAGGAGCCGGCGCACCATCCGCGCGCTGATCCGTGCCCGTGTAGGCGCCCGTGACGATCAGCTCCTGTCCCGTCGGCGGATCGGGTGGCCAAGCGTCGGGCAGGAGCAGGACCTCGGCGCGCCCTTCCCCCTGACAAACCTCGAAAAGAACACCAGGGGCGGCCGTCTCGCAGGCATCCGCCCCCGTCCCAGCCAGCAATACGCCAGAGGCAAGAGCGAGAGCTACCAACAATCGGCCGCGCCCGGTGCCTCGCATCGCCATCCGTCCTCGCGCTGCCGGCCGGAGGAGGCTCTAGCCAGGCGACATGCCCCTCAAGCGCTCAGACCGTCGACGCAGAAGCTCGACTGTCGTCAGAAGCGCGATCGAAATGGCCACAAGGATCGTGGCCACCGCCAAAATGGTCGGGCTGATCTGCTCTCGCAAGCCGGTGAACATCTGCCAGGGCAGGGTTTTCTGTGCAGCGGAGCCGAGGAAAAGCACGACCACAACCTCATCGAAGGAGGTGATAAAGGCGAAGAGCCCACCCGAGATCACGCCCGGCACGATGAGCGGCATCTGGATGCGGAAGAAGGTGGTTACCGGATCGGCGCCAAGGCTCGCAGCCGCGCGCACGAGCGACTTGTCGAAGCCCACGAGCGTCGCCGTGACAGTGATGATCACGAAGGGCGTGCCGAGGGCGGCATGGGCGAGGACAACACCCCAATAGGTGCCCTGAAGCCCAATGCGGCTGTAGAAGAAGTACATCCCCGCCGCCGAGATGATCAGCGGCACGATCATCGGCGAGATCAGGACGGCCATGATGGCCCCCCGGAAGGGAACGTGCGACTGGGAGAGCCCAATGGCCGCCAGCGTGCCGAGAGAGACCGACAGGATCGTGGCCATGGGCGCGATGGTGAAGG
>JBCCLX010000475.1:0-3097 GCA_039026635.1 Pseudomonadota bacterium | reverse complement strand
GTTTTGCGCCTTCGGTTTGAGGAGCCTTTGTTGAGTGCCGTGATCCGTAGCAGCGATCAAGACGCGCAGACCGGTCATCGAGTTCGGGTGACAACCGAGCGGTTCGAGCCCTATCTCGACCCCGGCGAACGGATCTTGTGGTCGGGGCGCCCCATGCTGCGCCCCTTCCTCGAAGGGCAGGAGATCATCCTGCCCGTGGTCTGCCTGCTGCTGGCCGGCTCGATCTTCCGCGTGCTCGGCATGCATGATCGCGAGACCTTCAACATCGAGATGATGCGCGTCCTGATGGTGGCGATGATGCTCACCTTGGGAGCCATCGCCATCTGGCTGCCGCTGCGCACGATCCTGCGCCGGCGCCGCTCCCATTATGCGGTGACGGACAAGCGCGCGATGCTGTTGGAGACCGGGATGGGTGGTAAGTTCCGCTCCTATCCGCTGACCTGGGACCGGATCGTGAATGTCCGCTTCGGCACGCATGTGAGCGTGATCTTCGAGCTTGAGCGCGGTGCGCCGTATGTGAGCGAAATCGGTTTCGAACATCTCCAGGACGGCATGGCAGTCTACCGCCTGATCCGCGCCGTGCAGACCGACAACGCCCGCTGATCCGGCCGCCGAGCAAGCCCCCGATGGCATGAGATGGCGCGCCACCAAGAGGGCGCCCCAGCTGGACCGGCAGCATGGACCGGCAAGATGGTCCTTGGAGATGGTCCTCGAGATGGATGGTGCCCTAGATCGCCGCTGCCCTCGGGCCGATACGGGGAGATATGACGTCTGCCTAAGGACAAGATCCGTCTGCGCAGATATCGGCCATGGGGTAGGCAGACGTCGACAAGCCGTGCCGGCCGAAGACGGTATCTGAAGACCGGGTCTTTGCCCCCTCGCCCGGCAAGCCAAGGCAAGCGATTTCGCCTCGGGTGGGTCCTGCACCCATTGGATCGAGCACTCCTCCCAGTTCTTACCCCGTGCGCGGGTCTCGAGCGTCGGTTAATCGATGCGAACCGACCGCCTCGCCACCATGGGGGCCGCGCCCTCGTCTTTCGATGACGCGCTGCTGAGGCTCGAGACGTGGCGCGATTGATCCCGGGGGTTGGTGCAGCGTAAGCGGGGCGGGCCGCTTCTGCCCCTGACGACCCTGACGACCCTGACGACCCTGACGACCCTGACGACCCTGACGACGGGACCGATCATGACCCTCTTTGCCAATGCCCGCCTCGTCGATCCTGCTGCCGGCTATGATGGGCCTGGGGGGTTGCGGGTCGCGGGGGGCGCGATTGCGGAGGTTTGGCATGAGCCTGTGCCGGTCGTGCCCGGCGCGCTCGATTGCAGGGGGCGGGTGCTGGCGCCGGGGCTTGTCGATGCGCGCGTCTTCACGGGCGAGCCCGGTGCGCGCCATCGCGAGAGCATGCGCACAGCCGGGCGGGCGGCGGCGGCAGGTGGGGTCACGACGCTGATCGCGCAGGCCGATACAACCCCGCCCCTCGACGATCCGGCGCTTTTGCAATTCGCGCTCACGCGGGGGGCTGAGGCCTCGCCGGTGCGGGTCGCGGCGATGGGGGCGCTCACTCGGGGCCTGGCTGGGCGGGAGATGACGGAGCAGCGCCTCCTGCTCGATGCCGGCGCCGTCGCACTCTCCGATGCGGACCGTCCCGTCGCCGATACCGCCGTGCTGCGCTCCATCATGACCTATGCGACCGGCACTGGCGCCCTGATCGTCCATCACCCGCAGGAGACGTCTCTCTCGGCCAAGGGGGCCGCGACCTCGGGGGAGTTCGCCACCCGGCTCGGGCTGCCGTCGGTGCCTGCGATCGCCGAGCGGATCGGGCTCGAACGCGACCTTGCGCTCGCCGAGGCGACGGGCGCGCGGTACCACGCGGATATCCTGTCGACGGCCGGCGCCCTGCCCGCCCTGGAGCGCGCGAAGGCTGCCGGCCTCAAGGTGAGTGCCGGCACGAGCATCCACCACCTCACACTCAACGAATTCGACATCGGCCCCTATCGGAGCTTCTTCAAGCTCGCCCCTCCCTTGCGCGCCGAGGACGACCGCCAGGCGGTCATCGACGCGCTCGCATCGGGCTTGATCGATATTGTCGTCTCGGGCCATGCGCCCTGGGATGCGGAGGCCAAGCGGCTGCCCTTCGAGGAGGCCGAGGCCGGCGCGATCGGGCTCGAGACCTTTGTGCCCGCGATGCTGCGCCTCGTGCATGGCGGGGCGATCAGCATGCTGCGCCTCTTCGAAGTAGCCTCGCTGGCGCCCGCGCGGCTCTTTGGCCTCGATGCGGGCGCGCTCTCGCCAGGTGCTCCGGCAGATCTTCTGCTGCTCGATCCGGAGGCCCCCTACCTCCTCGATCGCGCCACTCTACAGTCTAAATCGAAGAACACGCCCTTTGACCGTACCCGGATGGAGGGGCGCGTCCTCGGCACCTGGGTCAAGGGTCGCCGCGTTTGGCCCGATGGCTGAGGGCGCCGAGGCCGAAGCGCGGGGGAAGCCGCGAATGGGGGCGCGGATGGGGACCGGCCATGGGAGCGACCAGGGGACGAGTGTCCTCAGCTGGATCGACAATCGCCGCCTCGCCTTCCCCTTCCTCGCCCTTGTCGCGACCCTGCTGATCCTCACTGGCCGCTCCGCAGGCCTCGCCGATCCAGACTACTACTGGCATCTCGCGACGGGACGGCTGATCGCTGAGACCGGCGCGCTGCCCAGCACGGACCCGTTTTCCTGGACCTTCGGGGGAGAACCGTGGGTTCTGCACGAATGGGTCTTCCAACTCGGGCTCTTTACAGTCTGGCGCACGACCGGTGCGGTTGGGGTTCTGATGGCTGTGGTGCTCGCCACGGCCAGTGCCTTTTACATCGTGCATGCTGCGGCGGACCGTCTCGCCGGACGACCGCTTGTCAGCCTTCTCGTCACGCTCGCCTGCAGCGGTGGCATGGCGATGGTGGCGACGCCGCGGCCCCATCTGGTCTCGATCCTCGCCTTCGCTCTGCTGCTCTCCGTTTTCTTTGGCTCGAAGTACCATGCGCGCTGCCGCCCGCTCCTCCTCGCCGCTCCCGTCATGTTGGTCTGGGTCAACGCCCATGGCGGGTTCATGATCGGCCT
>JBCCLX010000474.1:0-3117 GCA_039026635.1 Pseudomonadota bacterium | reverse complement strand
GAGGCGTTCGAGCAGCGCGAGGGCCTCGAGCGCGTCGAACTTCTCCATGACCACCGCGGTTCCGCCCATCCGGATCGTCACCATGGTATGGCGCAGGGGTGCCGCGTGATAGAGCGGCGCGGGGCAGAGATAGCGCGTCTCGGCGCTATAGCCGAAAAGGCCTGAGAGGAGGTCGACGAGCATGCCCCGTAGGCCCGTCTTCTAGCCCGTCAGCGCCCATTTCACCCCCTTGGGCCGGCCGGTCGTGCCCGAGGAATAGAGCATGTCGAGCCCCTGGGCCTCGTCCGAAATGGGGGTCGCGGGGCAGCGGCCGACGGCCTCCTCCCAAAGCAGGCAGCCGGGAATGGCCCCCCCAAGGGCATAGAGCGCGCAGGCCCCGTCGAGCCCGCCTGCGATGGCGGCGACCTGATCCGAGAACCGCTCGGAGACGATCAACAGGCGCGCGCCGCAATCGGCGAGAATATAGGCGATCTCAGGGGCGGCGAGATGGGTGCTGATGGTGGTGTAGTAGATCCCCGCGCGGTCCGCCGCGAAGCAGATTTCGAGAAACTCGCGCCGGTTCTCCATCAGGATCGCGATATGCTCGCCCGGCCCGATGCCGGCTTGGCGCAGGAGCTGCGCCCCTTGGTTGGCCCGGGCCTCCAGGACAGCGAAGGTCACGCTCTCCCCGGTCGCGCTCATCGTGAAGGCCACGGCATCCGGGCGCTCTGCGGCGTGCAGGCGCGGGTCGCAGGAGCCCTCGGAAGCGAGCGCGGCCATGGGGCTCAGAACTCGATCACGATCTTGCCGAAGCTGCCCCCGCCGCGCAGATGCTCGAGCGCGTCGCGCAGCCCATCGAAGGGGAAACGCTCTGCGATCACGGGGCGAAGCTCATGCTGGGCGATGGCTGCGAGCATCGCCTCAAAGCCCTCGCGATGGCCGACGGTGATCCCCTGCAGGCGCACCTGGCGGGTGACGAAGAAGCCGAGGGAGGCCTCGAGCTTAAGCCCCGAGAGCACGCCAATGAGCGAGATCGTCCCGCCCGGCCGGATGGCCTTGAGCGAAAGGGGCAGCGTCTTCTCGCCGCCAAGCTCGATGATCTGGTCATAGCCGCCGCGCTCGGCCGTGATGGGGCGGCTGGCCTTCGCCCAATCCTCGGTGCTGCGATAGTTGATCGTCTCGTCCGCACCCATTTCTCGCACGCGGGCGAGCTTCTCGTCGCTCGAGGAGATCACGGTCACATGCGCGCCGCGGAGCTTGGCGAAGGCCAGCGCAAAGAGGGCGACACCGCCCGTGCCCTGGATCAAGACGCGGTCCCCGGGGGAGAGGGCACCGTAGGTGGAGATCGCGCTCCAGGCCGTGAGCGCGGCGCAGGGCAGGGTGGCGGCTTCGATGTCTCTCAGATGCGTGGGTACGCGGCAGACACCCTCTTGCGAGAGGCACATGAGCTCTGCTGCGACCCCGTCGAGCGGGCCGCCGAGGCCCGAGGAGAAGGCGGCCGGGGAGGGCGCGCCGGCGACCCAGTTTTGGAAGTAGGTGGGGCACACCCGGTCGCCGACGGCTACGCGCGTGACGCCCTCGCCGACGGCGATTACCTCGCCCACCCCATCCGAAATGGGGATCAGCGGCAGCTCGCCTGTGGCGCGACCATAGCCGCGCTCGGGCACGATCAGATCGCGTGCGTTCAGCGAGGCCGCCTTCATGCGGATTAGCACCTGGCCCCGGCCGGGCGTGGGATCGGGGCGTTCGGCGGGCTTCAAGTTGTCGATGCCCCAATCGCCCTCGATCTGGAAAACGCGCATGGGTCGGTCCTTCTCGCTCAGGGTTGGGGCTCGCGGCGCATCAGGCGGTGGAGGCGCTCCAGCAGCATCTCGGTCGAGCCGTCCGTCAGCGCGGCGATCTCGGCCGCGGCGAGATGGCGGGAGAAGCAGCGCTCGGCGCGCAAGCCTTCGGCGCCCATCAGATGCAGGAGTTCCGGCAGGCGTTGGCGGCAGATCTCGACAGCGGCGATCTTGGCTTGGGCGGAGAGCATCTGGGCCGACGCGCCGGTATCGACGGCCGCGACTGCCCGATCGGTCAGGGCGCGTGCGGCGGCGAGGTCGACGCCGGCTCGGGCGAGTTGGAGGCGCCATGCCTGATGTCGGGAAAGGGGGCGGCCGAAGCTCTCCCGGCTCTCACCATACTCGCCTGCCTCCTCGATCGCGGCCGCAAGCATCGCGCAGCAGAGGGCGGCCACATAGGCGCGGGCGCCGTTGATCTCGTCGAGGATGGCGCCGAAGGCCTCTCCAGGGGCGAAGAGCAGGTGATCGGCCGGCAGCAGCACTCCCTCGAACCGAAAGCCGCCCGTGCCCATGGAGGTGAGGGAGAAGGGCGTGTGGAGCGGGTAGCGGCGGCAGCCGGGGCTGTTGAGTGGGACGATGAAGGCACCGATCCCGTCCCGGTCCCCGATATCGCCGCACTGGGCATAGACGATGGAGAGGGCTGCGTGGCGGGCGTTGATGATCCAGGTCTTCTCGCCATCGAGCAGCCAGCCATCGCCCTCCCGCCGTGCTGTCGTGGTGATCGCGCCGAAGTCCGAGCCGGCGCCGGGCTCCGTCAAGGCGGTACATGCACTGGCGCGACCGGTGAGGAGGTCGGGCAAAAGCGGCTGCCAGACCTCGGGCGCTGCGCTCTTCACCAGGCGCAGGGCGACGTTCTGCGTGTTGATGAGCGCCATCGCAAAGCCGAAATCCACCGCGGCGATGGCCTCGGCCGTGCGGACCTTGGCGGCAAAGCCGAGGCCGAGGCCGCCGGCGTGCCGTGGCACCTCTACGGCCAGGAGCCCTAGGGCGCCGGCCCGCTCGAAGAGCCCCATGGCCGGTGCGGCGCCCAGCGACCAGGCCGCAGCCGCTGGGGCGACAAGTTCCTTTGCGAAACCCCGGGCCTCTGTTTCGAGATCGGCATCGGTCATGACGTGCCCGCCGTTCGCCGCGTGATCCGGTCTAGGGTATCGCGGGCGAGGCCCACGATGCCCCGGGGCATAAAGATCGTCGCGAGTACGAGGAGGAGCCCGTAAATGATCAGCCGGAAGCTATCGGCAAAGCGCAAATACTCCGGCAGGAAGACCACGATGAAGGCACCGATCACGGGACCCGCCAG
>JBCCLX010000473.1:0-3120 GCA_039026635.1 Pseudomonadota bacterium | reverse complement strand
TGGCTGCGTCAGCTCTATGCCCATGGCCTCTGCGGGATCGACGGGGAGCGCCACGGCGCCTGGTACGTCACCGAGGAGGGATGGGAGGTGCTGAAGGGCGGGCGCGAGGTGACGCTGCGCCCGGCCGAGCTCGGCGGTCGGAGCAAGAAGGCACGGGGGAGTGCAGGCGCGGACGGCAGCACCAAAGCGCCGATGCCGGTCCTCGCTGAGAGTGATGCGGGTCTTTTCGAAGAGATGCGGCGCCTGCGCCGAGAGTTCGCCGATGCCGCCAGCGTGCCCGCCTATCACATCTTTCCGGATCGAACGCTGATTGCCCTCGCCGAGGCCAAGCCGACGGATCTGGAGGCGATGAGCGCGGTCCATGGCGTGGGCCGCATGAAGCTCGAAAAGTTTGGCGAGGCCTTCCTGGAAGTCATCCGAACGCACCGCTGAGCCTGGCCAGGGCCCGCCCGATGCCGGAAGATCAGTGATCGACGTCGGACTTCCGCGGCGCGGCGAGTTCGGCATAGTGCTCGCGGCGCGCTTTGACCTCTTCGGACTGCGCACGAAGCTCTTCTTTCGTCGGCGGTACGACGAGACCTGCTGAAATAACCAGCTTCGCTGCATCCTCGATGGACATTTCGAGCGGGATCACATCCTCGGGGGGCAGGAAGAGCAGGAAGCCGGAGGTCGGGTTCGGCGTGGTCGGCAGGAACACGCTGATCAGCCCCTCCACACCCGCGCGCGGCGGGATCTCGCCCTTCGCCTCCGTCGAGATGAAGGCGACGCACCATATGCCGCGGCGGGGATATTCGATCAGACAGGCCTGTTGGAACGAGCTTTGACTCTGGGAGAGCACGGTCTCCACGAGCTGTTTGAGTGCATTGTAGACCGAGCGGACGACGGGCGTGCGGTCGACCAGCCCCTCGCCGAAGAGGATCAGCTGTTTGCCGAAGACCTTCTTGGCGAAATAGCCGACGATCACGGTGAAGAGGATGAAGACCAGGACGCCGTAGCCTGGGACCTCGGTGCCGAAGATGCTGCGCGGATTGTAGCTATCCGGGACAAGCGGCATGACCTGGCTGTCCACGAAGGAGATGGTGTTCCAGGTCAGCCACAACGTCACGACGACCGGCGCCACCACGACGATGCCGGTTAGAAAGTCACTTTGAATGCGTTGGAGGAGCGAAACGCGCCGGCGCTTACGCGGCGGCTTCTGCTTCTCGCCATCGCTCATGGTCAGTCCTCGTCCTCGGACACTGGCTCAGGCGCTGCGCGTCGTGACACGATACCAAGTCAAACCAGGCCCTTTCATCCTCCCGCCGCCCCTTCAAGGGCACTATTTGCTCGCGACCCTAGTAGCCGCGACCCCGCTCGACAACGTGCCAGAACGGCTCTCCCGCCTCGCCACGCATGATCTGTGCCACGAGCGAGGTGGCGGCGGTCTCGGGGCGGGTGACCGAGGCGATATGCGGTGTGACGGTCACGCGCGGGTGAGCCCAGAACGGATCGTCGACGGGCAGGGGTTCGACGTCGAAGACATCAAGGGTGGCATGGCGCAGATGCCCGCTGTCGAGCGCGGCCAAGAGCGCCGCATTATCGATCAGTGGCCCACGACCCGCGTTGATCACGCAAGAGCCCGGGGCCAGGCGCGCGATCGTCTCGGCATTGATCAGGCGCTCGGTGGCGGGGGTCTGTGGCAGCAGAAGGATCAGGATTTCCGCCCCGTCTAGCGCGGTTGTGAAGCCCTCGGGACCGGAGAGACAGCGCACACCGGGGATCGATTTCGGGCTGCGCGCCCAGCCGGTGACGTCAAAGCCATGATGGACCAGGCGCTCGGCGCAGACCGTCCCGAGCACACCGAGGCCGAGCACCGTGACGCGGCGGTCACGCGCAAGAGGCGGAAAGCCGACCTCCCAGGGGCCGCCGCCCACCTGGCTGCCGATATAGCAGTCGATATCCAGATGATGGCGCAGCACATGGCCGCTGATGTAGTCGACCATGCCGAGTGTCAGCCCGTCTTCGACCATGCGCACAAGCGGCACGTCATCGGGCAGCGGCAGGCCGAGCACCACTTCGACCCCGGCCCAGAGGTTGAGAATGGCCTTCAGACGCTCGAAACCCTCGAAGGTTTGGACGGGGCCATTGGCGGAGAAGACCAGGTAGTCGACCGCCGCGCGATCGACTTCATCGGGATCCATTACCAGCGTCATCTCGAGCCCGGCCTCGTCGGCAGCGGCGGAAAGGGCTGCGGCATAGGCTGGGCGGTCATTGGCTCGGCCGGCAAAAAGGACGGTGGGTGCGGTCATGTTAACGCCTGTGGACATGGGCTGACTGGATGAGGCCGAAGGCGATGAGGAGCACCAGCATCGCCGAGCCGCCATAGCTGACAAGCGGCAGGGGCACGCCGACGACAGGGATCAGCCCCATCACCATCGCCATGTTGACGGCCCAGAAGAAGAAGAACGCAGCGCCTAGCCCGCCGGTGAGCAGCGCGCCGAAGCGGTCGCGATTGCGCATCATGGCGACGATGCAGAGCGTGGCGACGAGCAGGTAGAGCGCGAGCAGCGAGAAAGAGCCGATGAAGCCGAATTCCTCGGAGAGCGTCGTGAAGATGAAGTCGGTGTGCTTCTCGGGCAGGAAGTTGAGGCGGCTCTGGGTGCCCTGCATGAAGCCGCGGCCGTCGAGCCCGCCCGAGCCCATCGCGATTTTTGATTGCGTGATGTGGTAGCCCGCGCCGAGGGGATCGTTTTCCGGATCGAGGAAGGTGTCGATGCGCCGGTACTGATAGTCCTTCAGCACCTGCCAGTCGGTCCCGCGCGAGGCGAAGACGCCCCAAACAGTCCCGGCGCCCGCGGCACCAAGCACCACGAAGTACCAGATAGAGACGCCGGCGAGGAACATGACGACGCCCCCGCCAAGGGCCAGCAGGACCGCAGTGCCAAGGTCCGGCTGCTTGAGCACCAGGAGCGTCGGGATCAGGATCAGAAGGCCCGGTGGGATCAGCCATAGCGGGTGCGAGGCGCGATGGGGCGGCAGCCATGCGTAATAGGCCGCCAAGGCCATCACGAGCCCGATCTTCATAAGCTCCGAGGGTTGCAGCTGGAGCGGTCCGAGCTGGATCCAGCGCGTCGCACCCAT
>JBCCLX010000472.1:0-3148 GCA_039026635.1 Pseudomonadota bacterium | reverse complement strand
GCTCAGCGCAAAGCAAGAGCCAGCCTTCCGCAGGGTCGCTACGGGTCGGCCAGAGTTGCTCTCTTTCCATTTTAAGTACCAGCGGCGCAGATGACTGGAGTGCGGGCCTCAGGGTGGGGGGCTTGGGGGTGCGGGTCATGGCGGATCGATTGGCGATGGATTTGCCGGCGTCCGATCTCATCGTCTCAAGCGATCCCATGCCCCCGGCTCTGAGCGCTAAAACCAGTGTCAGAGCGGTCTGTTGAGCGATTGCACCGGGGCGCGCTGGCTGCTAGCGGTTTCAGAGGGCGATGCCGAAAGGCTGAGCGGTGTTCTCGACAGGTCGACCCAAAACGGGGATCTCGGCGGGACGTCGTCCAGGAGGCTCGGTCGGCGATCGGCCCGAGCAGCCATCGGCACGTCCTGTGACAAGAACGGAGCCGCATGATGAAAACCTCCCCGACCCTCGCTGCCGCTTTTGCTCTCACCCCAGCGCTCGCTCTCGCCCATCCGGGCCATGTGGCACCGGAAGCGGGGCACAGCCATCTCCTCGAGTTTGCGCTCATTGCCTTCGGTGCCATCGCCGTGGCCGGCATTGTGCGCTGGGCTCTGCGCCGCCGGAGTGATGGGTCGCCGCGATGAGCCGCATCGGCGTCATGGTCTGCGGGCACGGCTCGCGCTCCAAGGCGGCGGTGTCCGAGTTTGCGGCCATGGTCGAGCAGCTCCCGGCGCGGTTTGGGGGCTGGCCCGTCGAGTATGGCTATCTGGAGTTTGCCAATCCCGTGATCCGCGACGGGCTCGACAGGCTCCGTGCTCAGGGCTGTGATCGGATCCTGGCGGTGCCAGGGATGCTGTTCGCGGCCATGCATGCCAAGAACGATATTCCCTCCGTGCTCAACACCTATGCGGCCGAGCATGGCATCCGGGTCGACTACGGCCGGGAGCTGGGTGTGGACCCCAAGATGATCCGTGCCGCCGCCTCCCGCATCGAAGACGCGATCGCGGCGGCGGATGCAGCATCGGGCGCCGTCTCGCGCCATGACAGCTGCCTCGTGGTGATCGGGCGCGGCGCCTCGGATCCGGATGCCAATTCGAATGTGAACAAGATCGCGCGCATGCTCTGGGAGGGCATGGGTTTCGGCTGGGCCGAGGTCGGCTATTCCGGCGTCACCTTCCCGCTGGTCGAGCCCTGCCTCGAGCATGTCGTCCGCCTCGGCTACAAGCGCGTCATCGTCTTTCCGTACTTCCTCTTCTCCGGCATCCTCATCGACCGGATCTATGGCTTTACGGATATGGTCGCGGCCGCGAACCCGGACGTTGCGTTCGTGAAGGCCGGTTATCTCGGCGATCATCCCCTGGTTCTCGATACCTTCGCCGAACGGGCGACCGAGATCCTCGAGGGTCAGACCGCAATGAACTGCGCGATGTGCAAATATCGCGCGCAGGTCCTCGGTTTCGAGACCGAGGTGGGCGCCCCGCAAGAGAGCCATCACCATCATGTGGAGGGCCAGGGTGCCTCGGCGCCGGGCTCCAACGTGGCGGATTGCAAGCTCTGCGACACGTTCTGTATCGGCGCCTGCAGGCTCGACCTGGCGCCCGATAACGGCCATGAGCACGCGCCTTCTCACAGCCACGCCAATGGACATGGTCACCATCACGGCGACGGGCATGATCATGGGCATAGCCATGGGCATGGACACGACCACGACCACGGGCATCACCACCCGCCCTATCCCCATGCCGATCACCCCCTCGGCCCCGAAAGCGTGCGGCGCCACGTGAAGGCACGCGGGTGAACTACGAGCGCGATCCGGCCCAGATCTACGCGCAGAGCTTTGCGACGGTCCGGGCTGAGGCCGATCTTGCGCGCTTCGATGCGCAGACGGCAGGGCTTGCCGTGCGGCTGATCCATGCCTGCGGGATGGTCGATGTGGCCGAGACACTGCAGGTTTCCCCGGGCGCCGTGGCCTCCGGGCGCACGGCACTGGCCGCCGGTGGCACCGTTCTCTGCGACTGCACGGCCGTTGAGAGCATGGTGATCCGCCGTGCGCTGCCGCCTGCCGCCTCGGTCCTCTGCACGTTGAATGACGACCGCGTGCCCGCGCTCGCGGCGGCGGAGGGGACGACGCGTTCGGCCGCGGCCGTGACGCTCTGGCGCGAGCGGCTCGCGGGAGCGGTCGTTGCCATCGGCAATGCGCCGACGGCCCTTTTCCGATTGCTCGAGGGGCTCGACGCGGGCTGGCCGCGGCCCGCCCTGATCCTGGGCTTTCCGGTGGGTTTCGTTGGTGCCGCAGAGAGCAAGGCAGCGCTCGCCCAAGACCCCCGGGGCGTGGCTTATGCGACGCTGTCTGGCCGGCGCGGCGGCTCGGCCATGGCGGCAGCGGCGGTCAACGCGCTCGGGGTCAGCGAAAGCGCCTCGGCCGAGGCAGCTCAGGCGCGCCCCGTGCCGGAAACGGCGCCATGACCCAAGCATCCGCGCCAGCCCCTGTTGCAGCGTCATCCTCAGGCCCCGCCGCCGCCGCCGCCGCCGCACCGGCGCGGCCAGCGCCCTGGCTCTCGATTATCGGGCTCGGCGCCTCGGGGCGTGCGAGCCTCCTGCCGGTGGCGCGTGCGGTGCTCGATGGGGCAGAGGTCGTCGTCGGCGGGGCACGGCACCACGGTATCGCCGGCGCCATCCGGCCGGGTGTCGAGCGCATCGATTGGCCCTCGCCCTTCGACGCGCTGACCGAGCGGTTGCGCGGCCTCACCGGGCGACGGGTCGTCGTGCTGGCCACGGGCGATCCGCTCTGGTTCTCGGTCGGTGCCCGCCTGGCGCGCGCTTTTCCCGGGGAGACGGTTTTCTACCCGCAGCTTTCCGCCTTCCAGCTCGCGGCATCGCGGCTCTGCTGGTCGCTCGCGGATGTCGATACGCTCTCGCTCCATGGCCGTCCCGTCGAGGGCGTCCTGCCCTTCCTTCAACCCGGCGCGCGCCTGATCGCGCTGACGACGGGTGCTGAGACGCCCGCCGCCGTCGCTCGGCTTCTCGTCCAGCGCGGCTATGGTGCGAGCCGCCTGACGGTGCTCGGCAACATGGAGACCGATGAGGAGACCCGGCTCGACGGTACCGCCGCCGGCTGGCCGCATGCCCTGGTGCCCGAGTTCAACACCCTCGCGGTCGCATGCCTGCCCG
>JBCCLX010000471.1:0-3158 GCA_039026635.1 Pseudomonadota bacterium | reverse complement strand
GCCCGGCATGAAGCTCACATCATCGCCGGCGATGAAGATCCCGCGCTGCTCGGGCGGCAGATCGTCCTGCATGAAATGGCCGAACATCCGCTGGTTGTAGCGGTAATGCCCCGGCAGTGCGCCTTTGAAGGCGCCAAGGAAATGCGGGTCTGCCTCCCAGCTCACGGTGATGGGATCGCCGATGATGTGACCCGCGATATCCACATCCGGATAGACCTTGCCGAGCGCATAGAGCGCGATCTCCACCCGTCGCTCTAATGGCAGCGGCAGCATCTTCAGCGCATCGGTCATCCAGGTGTAGGTGAGGCACATCACGCCCGGCCGGCCCGGGCCGTTGTCGAAGAGATAGGTGCCCCGCGTGATCCGGTCGGTCAGCGTCATCGACATCGCATCGCGCCCGTCCGCCCGCTTGTCCTTCCAGAAGGGGCGGTCGACCATCACGAAGGTTTTCGAGGACTGCATGTAGCGGGTCCGATCGAGCGCCATCCAGAGCTTCTGCGGAAAGAGCCTCTCCTCGGTGTCGATGGAGGTTGTCAGCAGCCAGGATTGACAGGTGGCGATCACGGCCTCGAAGCGCTCGGTGCGCCCCCAACGGTCGGTCACGGCGATGCTGCCGTCCTCGGCGCGGGCGAGGCGGGTGACGCCCGGGCGTGTTGCGCCACCCGAGAGGCTGCCGAGCGTCGTGCCGCTCGGCCAATGCACCATGCGGCGCGGTTTGCGCTCCCAAAGCCCGCGGGGGACCTGTTCGGACCCGCCGATGATGCTGCGCTGCTCGGTGTCCTGCTCGGTGACGGCGACCCGCAGGATCTCGAGCATCGAGTTCGGAAAGTCACTGTCCCAGCCGCCGGTCCCGAAGCCGACCTGTCCGAAGATCTCCCGATGGCGGAAGGAGAGGTCGCGGAAGGCGCGCGAGGTGGTGACGAAATCGTAGAAAGTTCGCTCGTCCCAGGCCTCGACCAGCGGGTTCCAGAGCGCCTTTACCGCCGTGGCATCCCGCGCGGCGATGGCCGCCCTCAGGGCCGAGAACCCTGCCTCTTCCTCGAGGGC
The DNA here is from genome assembly GCA_039026635.1 of Pseudomonadota bacterium. Classification (GTDB taxonomy): domain Bacteria; phylum Pseudomonadota; class Alphaproteobacteria; order Rhodobacterales; family Rhodobacteraceae; genus Thermohalobaculum. The sequence continues at coordinate 2,111 of JBCCLX010000471.1, read as the reverse complement.
GCGGTTGTAGGCCGTCTCCACCTCACGAAAAACCGGCGGCAGATCGGCGCTTGTCCGGGCGTAGTGTTTCTCGCCCTCGAGCTCGATGACCGTCGAGCCCGCGGCCTCCGTCAGCGGATTGGGGAAGGCCGCCGTGTCGAGCCCCAGCTTGTCCGCGTAGTGCCAGAAGGCCGTGGAGGAGGGCGGAAAGCGCATCGCACCGAGCTCGGCCACGATCCCGTCGGCCCCCTCGAAGGGCTGCGAACGCAGACGCCCGCCGAGCTGACCAGCCTCGTAGAACACCGGATGCAGGCCGAGGCGCATGAGTTCATAGCCGGCAACCAAGCCCGACATACCGGCGCCGATGATCGCGATCCGGGTACCATGGGCTGCGGCTGGGATCTCGCCGAGGCCGGCGGGATCGGCGAGCCAGCGATCGTACTCGAACGGAAAGTCGGGGCCGAAGACGCTGACGGCCGGGGCATCGGCATCACTGGGGCGGGCGAGGAACTGGCTCATCGCAGGTCGTAGAGGTCGTGCCGGATATCGGCGAGATAGGGCACGCGGCGACGGGTCTCCAGCACCGCCTGCCGGTCGAGGTCGGCCAGCAGAAGCGCCTCCCCTTCGGCCGAGGCCCGCGCGAGGTCTTCCCCATCCGGCCCTGTGATCACCGAGAGGCCGCAATAGTCGAACGGACCCTCGGGTCCTGCGTAATTGGCATAGGCGATGGCGAGACCGTTCTCCTCTGACCGCGCCGGGACCAGCCGCGTGCAGACGGTTGTGAAGGGCTTCATGTTCGCGGTCGGGATCGCGGCGATCTCGGCGCCGGCATGGGCGAGGCGGCGGGCAAATTCCGGGAACTCGATATCGTAGCAGATGCCGAGGCCGATCACCCATCCTGCATGCTCGAAGACCACGCCGGTGCGCGCGCCTGGGCTGAACTGGCTGCGATCTACCTCCCCGAAGAGCTGGGCTTTCTCATAAGCCGACAAAAGCCCCGTCGGCCCGTAGGCGCGGGCGGCGTTGTAGACCGCCCCGTCTGCGAGCAGCGGCCCGCCGACGACAATCGCGATCCCGTGCTGGGCGGCGAGGGCGGCAGCGCCCGCCCAGCTCGGTCCGTCAGCGGGCTCTGCCGCGGCGCGGATGCGCTCGGGCCCAATGGCATAGCCTGAGAGGAACATCTCCGGCGTGACGAGGAGGGCGGCCCCTGCAGCTCCCGCACGGGCGGCGGCGTCCTCTAGGCGCGCCAGGGCCTCAGGGGCGCCCTCGGTCACTGGTGGGCCCTGTAGGGCGGCAATCCGCATAGCCTCTCCCTCCTTCACGCGTGTCTTGCGGCGAGATGGGCCCGTACCATCGCTCAGCCAGCGGTGGCGGCAGGCTTGGGGTTCAAGATGTCGTCGGGCAGCCCGCCGGCCGGCACGGCCACGTCGCTGGCCGCATCGGTCACGACCTCGACCTTGCGCCGCGCGAGCTGCACGTCGTTCTCGCTAAACACCTCCCGCAGGCGATGGTTGATCTCGCGGCGGAGCACAAACTGCTGGCGCGGGTAGCATTTGAACTTCACCCGGAAGATGAGGGCACTGTCATCGTCGACCATGTAGACGCCCTGGCTCTTCAGCGGCTCTATGAACTTGTGGCCATGCTCGGGGCTGGCCAGAAACTCGGCACCGACCTGCTTGACGAGCTTCTTCACCTTCTTCGGATCCGTATCGGGCTCCATTCGGAAGTTCATTTTGTAGATCACCCAATCGCGGTTGTGATTGGTGACCGATTTGAGCTCGCCGAAGGGGATGGTGACGACGGGTCCGCGATGGTGCCGCAGCTGTAGCGACCGGATTGAGAGGTTCTCAACCTCACCCCGCAGATCTCCCTCCAGCTCGATGTACTCGCCTACGCGAAAAGCATCGTCGATCAGGAAGAAAACGCCCGAGAAGATGTCGCGCACGAGCGTCTGCGCCCCGAAGCCGATGGCGATGCCGACGACGCCGGCGGAGGCGAGGAGCGGCCCGATGTTGAGGCCCAACTCGGCCAAGGAGTAGAGCAGCAGCGTGGTGACGGAGATGATCGCCAGGCCGATGCGAAAGAGCGGCATCAGCGTGCCGAGCCGGCTGGCGCCCGCCGGATCCGCGTTG
>JBCCLX010000470.1:0-3205 GCA_039026635.1 Pseudomonadota bacterium | reverse complement strand
GATCTTCTCGAGCACGAAAGGCGTCGTCTGATAGACCTCATTGACCCAGTTGCCGAAGAGCAGATGGGCATGGCTGCGCCACCGGTTCTCCGGCGGGCGGGTCGGATCGTCATCGGGAAAATAGTCCTTGGGCATCGTGATGGCGTCGCCGCGTTCGAGATCGCGGTTGTACTCCTGCGCCAGGCTGCCGGTGTCATATTCGATGTGGTTGAACATATAGAGTCCGCGCCGCTCTGGATCCTCGAGCAGGCAGATGCCGGTGTCGGGCGCACGCATCAGGACATTAAGCCCCCGACCCGTCGGTAGCTCCGCCTCGCGCACCTCCGTCCAACGACTGACGGGGACGGTGAAATCATCCGAGAACCCGCGCAGATAGGGCGAGGCGGGCGCGACGTTCTGATGCCGGAAGCAGCCAAAGGCTTTCGCGGCGAGGGCATGTTTGGCCACCCCGTGAAAGTGATGCAGCATCGCTTGGGCGCCCCAGCAGATGGCGAAGGTCGCGTGTACATTCGTCTGCGTCCAGTCGAAGACCTCGCGCAGCTCGTCCCAGTAGTCGACCTCCTCGAACGCCAAGAGCTCGATCGGCGCACCCGTGATGATCAGCCCGTCGAAGCGGCGCGCGCGCATCTCGGAGAACGGGCGGTAGAAGGCCTCCATATGCTCGGCCGCCGTGTTGCGCGAGAGATGGTTCGACATGCGGATCAGCGACAGCTCGATCTGCAGCGGCGTGGCCCCGATCAGGCGGGCAAACTGCGTCTCGGTCGCGATCTTGTTGGGCATCAGGTTCAGGAGCGCGATCTGCAGGGGCCGGATATCCTGCCGTGCTGCCGCATCCTCCGACATCACCATCACCCCTTCGCGTGAGAGCACGTCGAAGGCGGGCAGGGTGCTGGGAAGCTTGATCGGCATCGCGGTGTCTCCATCTCCCGGACGCGCGCACCGGGGACCGCCGAAATAGGGGGCGCGAGGGGGCGAGGGCAAGGGGGAGCACCGCGGTGCCTGCCGGCCTTGGCAAGCCGACGTTGCCGACCATGTTAGCCGTAACACTGCGGCGCCCCCTCAAATCACCCTGCCGCAGAGCCCCCCGAGATGAACGAGGATGCCATGCTTCAACCCTGCAAGCCCGCGCCTGCTCTGACCGTCCCGCTGACCGCAGGCGGGACCTACACCTTGGGCGAGACGCCACCTGAGAGCTTTGAGATCCTGGTCTTCTATCGCGGCAAGCACTGCCCGATCTGCCGGGATTACCTGCAGGCGATCGAGGCCCTGCTGGATGATGTCGCGGCCGAGGGCGTGCGCATCGCCGCCTTCTCGATGGATGAGGAGACGCGGGCGAAAACCTCAGTGGCCGATTGGGGGATCACGCGCCTGCCCGTCGGCTATGCGCTGCCCGAGGCCGTGGCGCGCGCCTATGGCCTCTACATCTCGTCCAAGCGTGAAGGCTCGGCCGAGCCGGAGCGCTTCTCTGAGCCCGGGCTCTTCGTACTCGACCCGGACGGGGTGGTCTTCTTTGCCCAGACGCAGAGCGCGCCCTTCACCCGGCCCGATATCGCGACGCTCCTGCGCAATCTAAAGTTCGTGAAGGAGAACAATTATCCCGCGCGGGGCGATCTGACCGAGGCGGCCTGATCGGGCCGACTGGGCGGGGGGCGTTTGCGCCTACCCCCGCTTGCGCGCGATCGCCTCGGCGATCAGCGCATCGAAAGCCTCCGGTGTTTCGAGCTGCTCGATCTCGGCCGCCGCCACCGTCACGCCCCAGAGATTGCCGATGGCGTCATAGCGCGGCACTCGGTCGGCCAGCAGCTCGCGAAAGCCATGGGCGATGAAGGCATCGGGATCGATCGCGTCGTCCGAAGCATCCGCGGCGAGGCCCTGCTCGGCGCGGTAGTTCTGCCAGAGCCGGCGCAGCAGCGGTTCTGGGTAGTACATCGGCTTCGGCGCCCGCTCGAAACGGCGACAGAGCTCCTCCTCCAGCGCCTCCGTCCCCCGGATCTGGACGATCAGCAGACAGGCGGAGAGCTGACGCAGCACCGGATCGTCTGGATCCTGCGGGTTCACGACTTCGCAGATCGACCCGCCCGTATCGCAGAGGAAATGCGCATAGTCGTAGATATCGCGCGCCTTGGCGATGAAGAGGGGCGTGTCGAGGAGCGCTGCGATCTCCGCCTCGCGATGAAGCCGCTGGCGCTTGATGTAGGTGTCGAAGGGGATCCCCCCGCGGGCGCGGTCGCCGGGCTTGCCGAGCCAGGTCGAGAGCGGTGCCAGATTGTCGAAGGTGATGTTGGAGGCGATGGTGATCGAGTCCGACCGCAAAAGGTCGCGCAGGAACGGGTTGCGCATCGCCTCGCGCTTGGCGTTGTCGACGATCTCCTCGCCCAGATATCGCGTGCCGATCCGATAATCGACGCCGTAGTGGAACCAATCGGCACCGCCGCGCAGCATGGTCGCCGTCACGCTCTTGCCGAGCCCCGACATACCGACGAGCGCCACAGCCTTGTGCGGCGCCTCGAGATAGGCCTCTGGGGTCTCGTAGATCATGGGATGTCGATCACCGCCGTGTCCTCTGCGGCCGGGCTCTAGCGCGGTGCCGCGGGGCCGGCAAGCGGGCGCGGGGGATTGGGGCGCAATGTTCTGCCACAGGGCCCTTGCCTCAGCCTGCGCGGACGGGCAGGTCGCGGGCATGACGCGGTTCTACGCAGCGCTCACGATCCTCTTGGCGGCGGGCTTTTCGGCGCGCGCGCAACCTCTGCCGAGCGTCGGGGACCCTGCCATCGTGGCCTATACGATCGTCGACGGCCGGGAGATCCCCGAGAGCCTGACCGGCCGAGCCGGCGATCCCGAAGCAGGCAGCGCGCTCTATCTCGACGCCGCGCGGACGGGCTGCATCCTGTGTCATGGCGTGCCCAAAGCGGCCGGCCCGCCCCTGCCCCCGGCCGACGGGATCCCGGCGCTCGATGGGGTGGGAGCGCGGCTTTCGCCTGGGCGGCTGCGCCTCTGGATCGTCGCGCCGGCGATGACAGGGGCCGAAAAACCGTCGCTCTACGCCCCCGGACAGCGCACCGATCCCGACGATCCGCTCCACGGCGGTCCCACACTGACGGCAAGCGAAGTCGAGGATCTGGTGGCTTGGCTCGAGAGCCTGGCCACGCAAGAGTGACCGCAAGTGTTTCGGTTTACCAACGAGATCGTGTTTGGCTCCGGCCCG
>JBCCLX010000469.1:0-3211 GCA_039026635.1 Pseudomonadota bacterium | reverse complement strand
CTCTGGACGGGCGCCTGGTACGATCCTGACTACGCCGCACCCGATGCGCGCGACCGACATGGCAACCCCAATGTGCTGACGCATGATCTGCGCACCTCGAGCCTGAGCCAGAGCCCCGCATCGCATTCCGCGCGGGTGGAGATCAGGCGCTTCGAGGGATCCGTGCCGGAGATCCAGGCACATGATCCACCGCCGTTTGCCGCGCCGGGTTGTTCTGATATGCGGCACGTGGGTGACGAGGCAGAGGCAGAATGAGCGACGACGCCAAGCAGCCCAAGATCGACTCGACCCTCTCAAAGGGCCTCCTGATCCTCGAAGCCCTGGCCGCGAGCACCACGGGCAAGGGCGTGACGGAGCTTGCGCGCGAGCTCGATCTGACGAAATCCAACACCTTCCGCCTCCTTAAGACGCTGACGACCCTCGGCTACGTCAAGCACCTTGAGAACAAGCGCTATGCGGCGACGCTGAAGACCTGGCAGGTGGGGCGCGCCTCGGTCGAAAACCTCAACCTGCGCTCGACGGCGGCGGCCGAGATGGCGCATTTGAGCCAGGAGACGGGGGAGGCCATCTACCTCGCCGTGCCCGAGGGGCTGCATGTCGTCTATATCGACAAGCTTGAGAGCCAGAAGCCGATCCGCTCTTGGAACCCGGTGGGCGGCACCGCGCCGATCCATTGCGTCGGCACCGGCAAAGCGATCCTGGCGATGAACTACGACCGGATGCGCGCCAAGCTTGGCGGCCATCTCATGCGCTATACGGATCGGACGCTGACGACATTGGATGCGCTGGATGCCGATATCGCGGAGGCGGCGCGCCGCGGCTATGCCTTCGACCGCGGCGAGTTTCGTGACCGGATCCTCAGCTTCGGCTCGGCCATCGTGTTGCCCGATGGCGAACCGATCGCGGCGCTTGGCGTCTCGCTTCCGGACATCAACCTCGAGGAAGGCGGCGAACTGCGCATTGGCACTCTCCTGCGCGAGGCGGCCGGTAGCGTCTCGCGCAAGCTGCGGCTCGGATAGCGCAACCGGCGCGGCATCAGCCCGCCGTCGCCCAATCAGCTCTTCGGTTCGGGCTTCTCGATCGGGCCGCCAGCCTTCTCCCAGGCGCTGAACCCCTCACGCAGATGCGCGGCTTCGAAGCCCATGTCCTGCAGCGTCGCGACGGTGAGCGCGGAACGCCATCCTGAGGCGCAATGGAAGACGTATTTCTTGTCCGCCTGGGCGAAGACATCCTTGTGATAGGGGCTGTCGGGGTCGACCCAGAACTCGATCATCCCGCGCGGCGCGTGGAAGCTGCCGGGAATGAAGCCCGAGCGCTTGCGCTCGCGCACGTCGCGGATATCCACGATGACGACGGCCGGATCGTTGACCAAGGCGAGGGCATCGGCGGTCTCGATCTCCTCGATCCGGGAGCGGGCATCGGCGACCATTTGGGCGGCGGTTTTCTTCAGGCTCATGCTATTGTTCCGCTATTTAGCACATGATTGTTGAATATTGACACAAGAGCTCTCGCGAGGCAACCTTGGGGCGATCCTGGACGAGATGCTCAAGACCGTGAGAAAGCCGCACCCGATGACACAGGACAACCCGATATCGCTCTGGGATGCCTCGGCCGAGGAGCGGGATATCCAGAACCCGCTTGCCGGTGATGCAGAGACGGATGTCGCGGTCGTGGGCGGCGGGTTCACCGGGCTTTCGACGGCGCTGCACTGCGCGGAGAAAGGGCTCGGCGCCCATGTGCTCGAAGCGCGCCAGATCGGCTTCGGTGGCTCCGGACGCAATGTGGGGCTGGTGAATGCGGGGGTCTGGCACCCGCCGGCGGCGGTGCGCGAGAAGCTCGGTGACACTTATGGGCCTCGCTTCGTCAAGCGCTTCGGTGAGGGGCCCGCGATGGTCTTCTCCCTGATTGAGCGCCACCAGATCCGCTGCGAGGTGACGCGCACGGGTACGATCCACGCGGCGCATGCGCCGGCGGGCTTCCGCGACCTCGAAGCACGGCACGCAGAATGGCGCCGGCTGGGCGAGCCGGTCGATCTGCTGTCCAAAGACGAGGTTGCGGAGAAGACCGGCACCACCGTCTTCCACGGCGGGTTGCTCGACCACCGTGCCGGCACCGTAAACCCAATGGGCTACTGTCGCGGCCTCGCCCGAGCAGCGCAGGGCGCGGGGGCCACCATCAGCACCGGCGTGCGCGTGACAGGCCTGCGGCAGGACGGTGAACGCTGGGTCGTGGAGACGACAGGTGGCACTATCCGTGCCGGCCATGTCGTCCTCGGCACCAATGCCTATACCGACACGCTTTGGCCCGATCTCGCGCGCGTCTTCACGCCGATCCACTACTTCCAGCTCGCGACAAAGCCGCTCGACGCCGATCTCTCGCATATCCTGCCGGGCCGTCAGGGGCTGTGGGACACCGGGCAGATCATGTTCAGCCTCCGTCGCGACGCCGCCGACCGGCTCATCATCGGCTCGATGGGCACAGTCGTCGGCTCCGTCGGGCGCGGGCTCTCCCATCGCTGGGCGCGCAAGCAGCTGGCCCGGCTCTATCCCGAGCTGGGGTCGGTCGCCTTCGAGGAGGCCTGGCACGGCCAGATCGCGATGACGCCCGACCATCTGCCGCGGATCTACAATCTCGCCCCGGGTCTCTACACAGCCATCGGCTACAATGGGCGCGGCATCACTACAGGCACGATCTTCGGTGCCTGCATGGCCGAGCTCATCACCGGCATGGACCCGGCTGAGCTGCCGCTGCCGATCACCGAGCTCTCCACGGTCGCGAGCGCGCCGATCATGGCGCGGCTCTACCAGACCGCCTTCACCGCCAATCAGATCCTGAAGAGCCTTTGACCGCGATGGGCCGGAAGACGATCCGTGTCGGCGTCGATATCGGCGGCACGTTCACGGATGTGGCGCTGGAGCATCCCGGCGGCCTCTCGACCGCAAAGGTGCTGACGACCTATCAGGCCCCCGAGCAGGCGATCCTCGACGGTATCGCGCAGGCGGCCGGTGCCGCCGGCATCGCGCTCGGCGAAATCGCGCAGGTGATCCACGGCACCACGCTCGTGACGAACGCGTTGATCGAGCGTCGCGGCGCCAAGACGGCCTTCATCACCACCGAAGGGTTTCGCGATGTCATCGAAATGCGCTCGGAGAACCGCTTTGAGCAATACGACCTCAACCTGACGCTGCCGGTCCCGCTCGTCCCGCGGGAG
>JBCCLX010000468.1:0-3218 GCA_039026635.1 Pseudomonadota bacterium | reverse complement strand
GCTTTTAGGGCGGCGCGACGGGAGCGCGACGGCGGAACGGCGCCTCCTCCCAGGCAGCCCGCGCGCCTGCGGCCGGTAGAGCGCGCGCCCACCCACCCCGGAGGCGCCGTCCCGCGTCCGCCCGGGATGATCTGAGAGCTTGAGGTTCGGTTAGGGAGAAACAGTGATGACGGAGGTGTCCTGGGCGCGCCTCAAGGCGCATGAGTTGCGTAGTTTGGCCGCTGAGGGGGCATTGGTGATCCTGCCTCTCGCCTCGATCGAACAGCATGGGCCGCATCTGCCGGTGATGACCGATATGGCCATCGGCGAGGCGATCGCCCTGCGGGCCGCTGGCTTGGCGCGGCGCTGTCCCGTCGTCGTCGCACCGGCCGTTTGGAGCGGGCTCTCCGAGCATCACATGCCCTTTGGCGGCACCCTGACTGTTCGCCCCGAGACCTTTGCCGCGCTGGTCGCGGATCTGGTGGAGGCCATCGTGCGTCAGAGTTTTGCGCAGATCCTGCTCTCGAACAGCCACGGCGGGAACATTCGGGCCATGGAGGCGGCGGCGGAAACGGTGGCCCAGCGTCTGCCCGCCACGGTCGTCGCCACGAGCTATGCCAGCGAGGCTGCGGAGGCCATCACCGCGATCCTCGAGGATCAGCCGAGCCTGATGCATGCGGAGGAGGCGGAGACCTCCATGATGCTGACGCTTGCCCCCGACCTCGTCGACGCACGTGATCTGGCGAGCCTGGCCGATGGCATGGGGCCCGGCGCCGGACCAGGCGCGCTCGCGGCGGGTCGGGCGTCCTATCGTTGGCGTCCCTTTGCCCATGTCACGAGCAATGGGATACGCGGCAACCCGGCCCGGGCCAGTGCCGAGAAGGGCGAGCGGTTGCTCCAGGTCTCGGCCGAGGCCATTGCCGCCTTGATCGACGATCCGGCCGCCTGGGTCCCGGCCGAGGACCGCCGTGGTTCGGGCACCGCTGGCGTTCCCTTCGCGGGCTCGTCAGGCCACGAGCGGTGAGATCCTGTGCCGCGGCGTTGCAGGCGTCAGCGCCCTCCGTTACGGCTCGACGCACAGGCAGCAGTGGCACCGACGTCAGGGAGACGCGATCATGGCAACGAGGCAGGATCTCGCGGGGCATATTCGAACGATCCCGGATTTTCCGGTGCCAGGCGTCCAGTTCCGCGATGTTACAACGCTATTTGCCCATCCCCCCGCCTTTCAGGAGGCGGTTGCGGGAATGTCGGATCCCTATGCTGGGCGGGGCCTCGCGGCGGTGGCCGGGATGGATGCCCGCGGCTTTATCTTGGGCGGCGCGATCGCCTATCGCATGGGCCTGCCCTTCGTGCCGGTGCGCAAGAAGGGGAAACTGCCCTCCAAGACGATCGCGGAAGCCTATAGCCTCGAGTATGGAGAAGCCATCGTCGAGATCCATGAGGATGCCGTGGCACCCGGATCGAAGGTCCTTCTGGTGGATGACCTTCTGGCCACCGGCGGCACGGCGACCGCGGGGGTGAAGCTCCTGCGCCGTCTCGACGCGCATGTGGAGGCGGCCGTCTTTCTCGTGAACTTGCCCGATCTTGGCGGCGCCGAGCGTCTGGCCGCCTTGGATGTGCCGGTGCACAGCCTCTGTGTCTTCGATGGCGATTGAAGGCCCTTGCCTGAAGGCCTTTGGGATCAACGATGGAGCACGGTCCTTGCACCGAGGCGGCACGTCCGGGATGGGTGGGCGCGGGCAGTGCCTGCCGCTGGCGCCGCGGGTGTCTGGGAGGACGTGCCGCCTCGGCGGTCGTGCGCGATCCGAGGCTTCTGCCCCTCTTGTCTGGGGACGGTCCGCAGGGCGCACCGTGCGGTGATGGGCGCTGGCTAGAACGCAGGGACCTGGGGCGTTGCCTCGAGCCGATGAGACGGGGAGATCCATGAGCATGACAACGACAGCTTCCGAGACGCCCACGGGCGCAGATCTGGTCGCCGCGCGCCTGGCGCGGGCGGGCGTTCGTCATGCCTTCGGGATCCCCGGTGGCGAGGTCATTGCGCTGCTCGATGCGCTCCGCCGTGCCGGCATCGCCTTCCATCTCTCGCGTCATGAAAACGCGGCCGGTTTCATGGCGGAGGGGACCTGGCATGCCTCGGGCGCCCCGGGTGTGCTGGTCGCCACGGTCGGACCCGGTATCGCCAATGCCTTCAACGTGGTGGCCAATGCCGAGCAGGATCGTGTGCCCTTGATCGTGATCTCGGGGATGATCGATCCGGTTGAGGCTGCCACCTACACCCATCAGGTCTTCGATCATGGCGCGGTGATGCGCCAGGTCTGCAAAGCCTCGATCCGACTGACCGATGGGGCAGTGGATGTGCAGATCGACAAGGCGGTGCGGCTGGCACTCTCTGGCCGGCCGGGGCCTGTGCATCTCGATCTGCCGATCCGTGTCGCGACCGCTCCCCAGCCGTTATCCACGCAGCGCGATCAACTGCCAGAGGCGCTGTCGGCCCCGGCGCCTGGGGCCATGCTGGAGGGCGCACGGGCGCTCTGGGCTGCCAGCCGTCGGCCGGTCGCGATCGCCGGGCTCGACGTGCTGAACGAGGAGGACGGGCCTGAGGCGGTGCGCCGCTTTGTGGAGCGCCATGGGGTGCCGCTCTTGACGACCTATAAGGCCAAAGGCGTGCTGCCTGAGGATCATCCGCTCTCTCTCGGCGGCCATGGCCTGTCGCCCAAATCCGATGCCATCGTCCTGCCGCTTCTGGAGGAGGCGGACTGCATCCTCTCGCTCGGCTACGACCCGATCGAAATGCGCACGGGATGGCGCAACCCTTGGGACCCTGAGAAGGTCATCGAGTTTGCCCATGGGATCAATGACCATGACATGCATGGCGCGGCCTTCGGCTGGACATGCTCGGTGGTGGCCGGGCTTACAGCGCTCGAGGACCGGGGGCCGGCTGCGACGGAGGCTGCCGCCGCCGCCCGGGCGGCACCGGTGCGCGCCGCCCTCGCCGAAGCGCGGGAGACGGAGCGGGAATGGGGGCCCGAGGTGGCCTTGGCCGAGCTTTTGGCCGCACTCCCGGGCCATGTGGTGGCGACTGTCGACAGCGGGGCGCATCGCATCCTCTTGAGCCAGATCCCCTTCGTCACCCGTCCCCGCGCGCTCCTGCAATCGACCGGGCTCTGCACCATGGGCTGTGCCTTGCCTCTGGCCCTGGGAGCGGCGATCGCCGAGCCCGAGCGTCGGGCGGTGGCCTT
>JBCCLX010000467.1:0-3236 GCA_039026635.1 Pseudomonadota bacterium | reverse complement strand
GCGAAGGCGCTCGATGCCAAGACGATCGCCGAGGCTGGGGTCGCAACGGCGGAAGCCGAGCTGGCGAAGTTTGAGGACGATTTGGCCGATGCCCGCCAGCTGCTCGACCGCGGCGCCGGCACCGCCGATGCCGTTCTGGAGTTGGAAACGGCCGTCGCCGCCACCGAGGCCGAGCTGAGTGCCGCGACCGCACAGCTCGACCTTGCCCAGATCGATCTCGACGAAGCGCTGCCCGCCCAGCGCAGAGCCGCCGAAGCCGCGGTCCAATCCGCAGAGGCCGCCCTCGGCTTCACCGAAGTGCGCAGCTTCACCGATGGCACGACCACCCAGGTCGCGCTCGGCGTCGGCAGCCCGGCCTCCACGCTGATCCTCAGCCCCGCGATGATCATCATCCCCGACCGTCCTGAGGAGCTGCCCGTGCGCCTGGCAGCCGGCTTCTCCCAGGTCGCTCATTCCACGATCTACGAGGGCATGCCCGCCGAAGTCGCCTGCGAGAGCAACGCAACCCTCAGTTTCGTGAACGCGGTCTTCCCGGCGAAAGTCGTCTCCATCCAGCCCGCGGTCGCGCGCGGTCAGATCGTGCCGAGCGGGAACCTGCTCGATCTCAGCGGTGCGAGCGAACGCGGGACGCTTCTGGTCTTGCTGGAGCTTGAGCACGAGGAACACGAAGACATGCTGCTCGATGGCACCGGCTGCATCGTGCAGACCTATACGAACAATCTGAGCGGTGTCTTCGGCCATGTGATCGCGGCGACGGGTGTCGTCAAAGCGGCAGGCCTGCGCCTCAAGGTACTCGGCTCAATCATCGCCGGCGTCGGCCTCGGGGGCGGGGGCCATTAGGCCGGCGCGCCGGGGCCGAGCGCGCCGGGTCCGCCTCAAGCTGGCCTGGGCCGCCCACAGGGGAGCGACGGCCCAGGCGCCGGCTCACTGGCTGATGCCGTTCACGATCGACAGCGTGTTGCCGATGGCGGCCGCGGTCACATCGGCCGAGCGGTTTCGGCGGTTCGAGCCCACCTGAACATGCGCGCGCACCGGAGCGTTGTTGATCTGCGTCGTCACATTGGTCGAGGTCGCCATCACTTCGCCGGTGACCTGATCGATCTGATCCGTGACCTCGACGGTGATCTGACCGTGACCGTCGGGATCAACGTTCATGTGGTTTTGGATCTGCGCCGGGCTGGCTGTGATCTCGCCACCGAGATCGAGCTGACCGTTCAGAACGGGCGGGATCCGATCGATCCCTGCCCCGCCCGGGCCGCGCCCCTCCGCCAGCGCCGGGACAGCGATCAGAACCGCGAGAGTGGTTGTGATGATGGTCTTCATGGTAGGTCTCCGTTCATGAGAAGTGCGAAGAAGGCGCTTCGCTCGCTGGGGATGGCGCGCAGGTGGCGGGGTCCAGTCCGAACCGCCTGCGCGCCATGTCTCCGACCGCCTTCTCGATCATCGCGCGCACGGCCAACTGCATGGGCTCGAGCGCACGCTCCTCAACGGAGACATCGAAAAGGGAGTTGCCGAAGAACTCGAAGATCCCGGCGCGGATCTCGCGCCCAAGGATCTGTTTTTGGTAGCTCACCACATCGGCGACCCGCAGCGTCGCGGTTTCGACGAGGCGCAAGTCGACGGCGATGTTCATGATGAAAAGCCGGCCGCCGACACCGCCGGAGGAGTAGAAGACATCAGCCGCAACCGAGCGCAGATTGTAGTTCAGTTCGGTGATGCCGCCGACGAGGTAATAGTCGCTCCCCGGGATCGAGCCGGGCCGGATCAGCCGAAGAGCGCCTCCGTCCGAGATCAGATTGTTGTTGGCGAGTTTCAGCTCCTGCTCGGCGACCGAGATGTCGAGACGTTCGACCAGTGGGAGGCCAAGACGCGCCAGGGCGGAGACCGCCATGAGGGCGGCCCCTTGGGTGATCTTAGCCCCGCCATAGTCGGCGTATTTGCCCGTGAAGTCCTGGATATCCCCAACGGCGACGCGCGGCCTTTCAGCGTCCGCGATCGCCTCGGCGATGCAATCGAGCGTAGGGGTGTAGGGCGTGCCATTGTCGATGACGGGCGCAGTCCCGATGGGAACGGCATAGCGGCCGGTTTCGTCAGCCACCGGCGAGACACTGCAGCCCGAGACCAGAGCTCCAGACAACAGGAGAGCCGCAGCGCGCATGGTGGCACGCTCAATCAAGGCTCAAGCTCCCGTTCAGGGCTGCGTTCGCCGAGACCGCACCGCTGTTCGACTGCTCCACCTGCAGGACGATCGTGTTGCCGCGCCCCTCCTGCGTGACGGCGACGAGATTGCCTTGGGCCGTCGCGGAGGTGACCCGGGCCACCGGACTACGGCGCATCACCCGATTGAAGTCCCGATCACGGGTCATGGAGGCGGGCCGCTCAAAGTACCGAAGATCGCCATCGGCCACCGCCGGCACATCGGCCGCGCTGCCGAGCGCAACAGCGCCCAAGAGCACGCAGCTCATCGTTCTCTGCCAAGCCATTCGATTTTCCCCCTGAGGACATCCTCAACGGGGCGGACCCTCGCTCAGCGCCACGAGTCGATCAAAGGCTACACAGAATAAGGGCATGCTACTTTAGTATAGCGGTCAAAGACCATTGATCGCCTTTCAATCATTGGGAGAGCCGTGGAAATCTATTGTTGATGCGTAGATGCTGATCCTCTGCACTTCTTCACGTCGATCATTCGGGACTCGAGCGGGGAGAACGGCCCTCGGGGCCTCGGACCAAGGATCGAGCGAGAGGACACAGATGACGGCGTTGGCGTCGCATGCTGTGCCAATAGGCGGGCTCGGTGGTGCACTCGCTGGCCCATCGCCGTAAGGTCGGCCTGCGTAGAGAAACGGGACGGTTGAGATGGCGTTGTCAGCCGAACAGATTGCAGTGATCCGGGCGACATGGGCGAAGGTTGCGCTGGTCGCCCCCATGGCGTCGCGCCTCTTCTACGGCAGGCTCTTTCGCCTGGCGCCTCAGACCCGTGCGCTCTTCCACGACGATCTGGCCGCACAGGGGCGTAAGCTCACGGCAACGCTTGGCTTTGTGGTGGACCATCTGGATCGGCCGGACACGCTGGCGCCGGCGGCCTGCGCCCTCGCCGTTCGACATCTGGATTACGGTGTGACGGCGGATCAGTACGCGCCGGTCGGCGAGGCTTTGATCTGGGCGCTGAAGGAGATCCTGGGCCCTGCCTTCGGACCCAAAGAAAGCGCCGCCTGGCTCGCGGCCTACACAGCGCT
>JBCCLX010000466.1:0-3251 GCA_039026635.1 Pseudomonadota bacterium | reverse complement strand
GGAGCGCGGAGCGCATCCCGAAGGGTGCGGCCTCTCAGCCAGCACCATCCTCGGCGGCGAGCAGCGATGCCAACCCCTCTCGATAGCTCGGATAGCGCAGCACCACGCCCAGCTCCTCCCGGATCAAGGCATTCGAGACACGTTTCGACTCCGCATAAAAACTGCGCGCCATGGGCGTCATCTCCGCCTGATCGAAAGGCTCCTCCGGGGGCAGCGGCAGCCCGAGGAGTTCGGCCGCATAGCCGATGACTGTCTCGGGCGGGGCCGGCTCGTTGTCACAGAGGTTGTAGATCGCGCCGGGCCGCGGGCGGGCGATGGAGGCCTCCAGCACCGAGGCGATGTCCTCCACATGGATCCGACTGAAGATCTGGCCGGGCTTCACGATGCGCCGCGCCGTGCCGGCGCGTAGCTTCGCAAAAGGTCCCCTGCCCGGTCCATAGATCCCGGCGAGCCGGAAGATGTGGAGCGGCAGCCCGGTCTCTTGGGCGAGAGCGCCCCAGGCCGTCTCCGCGACGACCCGCGCCTGGCCGCGCCGGGTGGCCGGCGTCAGCGCATCCGCCTCGGTGACGGTACCGCCTGCGCGATCGCCATAGACCCCGGTCGTCGAGAGATACCCCACCCAGTCGAGAGGTCGGAGGGCTGGATCGGCAACGCGTGCCCGCAGCGCCTCGCCGAGACGGGCGAGCACGGGATCGCCTGCCGTCTGATCCGGGGCCGCCGAGAGCAGGAGATGCGTGGCCTCCCGCAGCGCCGCCAAAACCCCCGCCTCATCCTCGCCGGGCCAGATCAGAGGCTCAACGCCTGCAGCCACCATCGCAGGAGCTTTCGCCGCATCCCGCGTTGTGCCGATGACGCGCCAACCCTGCGGCAGGAGGCGGTGGGAGAGCGCAGCTGCGCTGTAGCCATGCCCGAAGGCCAGCATGGTCTTGCCCGATCCGCCGCCGCCCTCTGTCGTCATCTCTCTGCCCCCCTGGCCGCTGCCCATTCCGCGCGCACGATCTCCTCGGGGTCGTCCCGTCCCGTCGTCCCGAGGGCTCCGCCGCCCCGCCCCGCCTGGCGCCCGAGAGCCCAGATCGCATGGGCGCGGACCAAGGCGCTCGCGTCACGGGCCAGGCGGCGGGTCGCCTCGGCGATACCAGGCGCCTCGGGTGGCGCATTGCCAAGCGCCACGGCGACGTTGCGCAGAAACCGATCACGCCCGATCCGCTTCACGGGGCTGCCGCGAAAGCGCTCCCGAAAACCCGCATCATCGAGGCTGGCGAGCATCGTCAGCGGCGCCGGCTCGCCCCGCCCCGCACGATAGGCACCATGGGCTGCCACCGCGAATTTGTTCCAGGGACAGACCGCCAGGCAGTCATCGCAGCCGAAGATCCGGTTGCCAATCCCAGGCCTCAGCGCCCGGGGGATCACACCCTTTAGCTCAATCGTGAGATAGGAGATGCAGCGCCGCGCATCGAGGCGATAGGGCGCGGGAAACGCCTGTGTCGGACAGATGTCGAGGCAGGCCCGACAGGAGCCGCAGCGATCGTGCCCCGGCGTGGAGGGCGCAAGCGCGAGGGTGGTGAAGATCGCGCCGAGAAAGAACCAGGAGCCCCCGCGCGGCGCCACCAGATTGGTGTGCTTGCCCTGCCAACCGAGGCCCGCTGCGGCTGCCAAGGGTTTCTCCATGACGGGCGCAGTGTCGACGAACACCTTGATCTCGGCCGGCTGGCCCTTTGCCGTCGCCACCTCGATCAGCCACCGGCCCAGCCGCTTCAGCCGCTTCTTGACGACATCATGGTAGTCGCGCCCGTCGGCATAGACGCTGATGGCGCCGGCCTCGCGCATGGCCACGGCGGCAAGTGGGTCGCGATCCGGCGTGTAGGCATCGGCCAGCATGATCACGGATCGGCAGGCCGGCCAGAGCCTTCGCGGATCGGCGCGCCAATCGAGCCGATCGGCCATCCATGCCATCTCGCCATGGTGCGCGTCATCGATCGCCCGGCGCAGCCGCGCGCCAGCCTCCACCACCGCGCCGGGGGTCGTGATCCCGAAATCGGCGAAGCCGAGCGCCGATGCCTCGCGGGCGAGCGCCTCCTCCATGGGCATCGCAGCCGGCAATGTCGCTTTGCTAACCATCTCTGGCCCTGATCACGTCGGGTGCCATGCGCAGCGGCTCGGTCTCTCCTGTTCGCGCGGCTCCTCGCCAAGCGCAAGGCCGTTGCGCATTGGCACTGGGGCGTGGGGCGTGGGGCGTGGGGCCGGACTGGCAGTGTGTGACCGTCGATGCAACCAGACCAAACCGGTCCGCGCGACCCCCTCAAAAATCGAGGTCGGCGTAATGGGCCGGTGGGGTTGGAAAACCTGGCAGGTGATCGGCCAGCAGCCCGCGGAAGGACGGGCGGGACTTGAGGACCGAATACCAGTTCTTGACGGCCGGATAATCGTCCCAAGGCACATCGCCCGTGTAGTCGAGGCAGGAGAGATGCGCGGCAGCCGTGATATCCGCCACGGTCATCCGGCTACCGGCAAGCCAGTTATGGTTCTCCAGCAGGAAGGTCATGTAGTCGAGATGGACCCTGATATTGCGGCTGCCGGCTTTCAGGCAGGCACCATCGGGATAGCCGAGTTTGGCCAGCCGCTTCGTCACGCGCTCGAACAGCAGATTCTCGGTGACCTCGCGGTTGAATTTGTCGTCGAACCAGCCGACGAGGCGCAGCACCTCGGCCCGCGCCACGGCATCGGCGGGCATCAGTTCCGGCTCGCTCATCGTGCTTTCGAGGTAGTCGAAGATCGCGCCGCTCTCAGCGAAGACACGCTTCTGGTTGGTCACCAACACCGGCACCTTACCCGCCGGATTAAGGCGCAGGAAATCGAGGCGCCGCTCCCACGGTCGCTCCTCCACCAGCTCGGCCTGCAGCTTCTTTTCAGCGAGCACGATCCGGATCTTGCGACAGAAGGGCGAGAGGGGGAGGTGATAAAGGCGGTGCATGGTGTCCCTGGCGCAATTGGCCCGTTCTCACTGCCCAACCTCCCGCAGCCATGCAAGCGCGGGCGTTGGCGGTGGGGAAAGACGGTGCAGCGGGGCCGGGTGCCTGTGTTGCATCTCTGCTAACGGTCAAGCCCCAAATGTGCTACTTAAGCGCGAGGATGAGTCGGGAGAGAACCGTCATGGATGAGCTAGTACTCCCTGCTGCGATTTTGTCCGCGCTTATCGTAGCGGGTTACTTCTTTGTGCAGATGCAGGCGCATCTCTGAGAGGGTCGCGTCCT
>JBCCLX010000465.1:0-3256 GCA_039026635.1 Pseudomonadota bacterium | reverse complement strand
GGCCTATACAGCCGCCAAAGGGGCGCTCGAAGCGCTGACCCGCTCCCATGCCATCGAACTCGGGCCCCTCGGGATCCGCGTCAACGCCATCGCCCCGGGCTTCATGGCGACCGAGGCCAATGCCGCCTTCGCCGCCGATCCCGCGATCGAGGATTTCCTCACGGCCCGCGCCGCGATCCCGCGCTGGGGCCGGCCGGAGGAGGTCGCGGGTGCTGCCGTCTTCCTCGCCGCGCCGGCTGCGTCCTATGTCACCGGTCAGGTGCTGGTCGTCGACGGCGGGCTCACGGTGCGCATGTGAGACTAGGGAGAGGCGATGCGGGTCTATAGCTGGCACGAGCTGACCGAAGCGACGGGTGAGATCCTCGCGGTCTCGGACTGGCTGACCATCGATCAAACCATGATCGATGCCTTTGCCGAGGCGACCGGGGATCACCAGTGGATCCATGTGGACGTCCCGCGCGCCACCGCCGAGATCGGTGGCCCCATCGCCCATGGCTATCTGACCCTCTCCCTGATCCCGCGCCTGCGCGATGGCCTGTTCCAGATCGCTGGCACGGAGCGGATGATCAACTACGGGCTTGATCGTGTCCGCTTTCCGGCACCCGTCCCGGCCGGGGCCCGTGTTCGGCTCGTGATCACGGGTGCGGGGACGGAGGAGACGGCGCATGGTCTGCGCCTCGCGCTCGACGCCACCATCGAGATCGAAGGATCGGCGCGGCCGGCCTGCGTGGCGCGCACGCTCACGCTCTTGGTGCCTGCCCGATGACGTCGCCTCGGGCGTTAAAGTCGTTTTCAACCGATGCTTGTGCAGTATGTTCCCACCTGCGGCCGCTCGGGGGTCGCCTTGCCAGATGTTCCGCCAGCGCGCCTGTCGCCGCGCTCTAAGACCGTTCTCGCGGCGGTCGGATGTCGAGGAGATACCATGGTGCCGACGCTGCCCCTACTGCCGAGCCTTCGGCGCGCCGAACCCCGCCGGGCCGTCCGGCACTGGCACCGTCTCGCGGCGGTTGGCCTCGTGGCCGGGTTCCTCGCACCAGCGACCCCGTCACCTGCCGCTGAGGCCGACCTGCGCACCGACGGCATCTGGTCAGGCGCCGCAAGCACGGAGAACACCGCCGTCACGGCGCGCGCCTCCATCGTCTCCGGCATGGGAGAGCTCGCTCTAGAGCTCAAGCTGCCGACCCGCGCTGGGAGCGTTCGCTGTCGCTATCTCCTGCGTCTCGACGGTGTCTCGGTCACCGACACCTATCGGCGCGCGAACCTCAGCTCGCCCCTCTGCCCCAACGAGCCGGGGCTCAGCTTAGAGGAGAGCGAGGATGGCGGTCTCGTCCTGACCTTCGATCCCGATGCCCTGCCCGAGATGGGCGAGACGGTGCTGCGCCGCGCCCTTGGCCCTCTGGCCGAAAGTGAGCGCGCGGAGATCCCGCCGATGGCCGACATCCTTGGGGCCCGGCTCGGCATGACACGCGCCGACCTCGAAGCGGTCCTCGTGGACGATCTTGGCTACGCGCCGCAGGCCGAGCGTCTGCGCGCCCTTTCCATGGCCGGCTATGTGGCTGAGACGGTCCATTATGCCCGCCGTCCCGAGCACGACGGGGCCACCCTTGCAGACGATATCGTGGCCGTTGCCTACGGCGGTGCTGGCGATGCGGAGGGCGCTGCCTCCCCTGAGGCCCGTGCCGTTGTCCTGCGCCGCAAATGGGTGACACATCCAGGCGATAACGTCTCTGCCGCCGCCCTGCGCGCGGCCGTCAATGAGAAGTACGGCGTCGGAGAGGTCACGCGGTTTTACGGCCAAGACGGCACCATTGTCGATAGCGCGGCACAGGACGGTGGGGTGCTGATCCGCCCGCGCCCCTATTGTCGCCAGCCGATGAGCGCGTCGGGCCGGGAGCGTCAGGTCTACAGCTACCGGCTTTCGATCCCTGGCGAGCCGCAGCAGGTCGAGACCAACGTCTTTGCCCTCTGCGGCACCTTCATCAAGGCGCAGGTCGTCGACCGGGTCCGGCCCGAAACCGGTACCTCCCATCCCGTCCTCGATCTGGTGCTCGCGAGCTATCAGCTGATGAACGACGAGGTGTGGAAGCGCTATGCCACACGGCTGTCAGCGGAGCTTGAAGAGAAGCTCACGACAGAGGGGGCGGAGCCGGTCACGGTGGCGCCCCGCCTCTAAGCCGTAGCGCGTCCTCTGGCATTCAGCGCAGCCTCATCAGGAACCGAGCGCGCCGCGAGCCTCCGCCACGAGCCGCCCGCTCTCGCCCTCTATCCGGGTCTCGAGCGTGTTCAGTGTCTCGGTGATCTCGTCATCCTCTGCGGTGGGGCAGGGGAGGGGGGCGAGGAAGCTCATGACGGCTGTCCCCGGTCCGGAAAGCCGACCACCTTTGGCCCAGAAGACGCCGGTGTTCGTCGCCGCCGGGACGATGGGGCGGCCGAGGCGCGCGGCGAGGAGTGCGGCGCCGCGGCGATAAGGGGCCTCGGCGTCCGGGGATACACGCGTGCCTTGCGGGTAGACGACGACCTGGCCGCCCGGGTCGCCTGCGTCGATGCGCTCGAGCATGCGGCCTGCCTCCCCGCGCCTGCCGCGCACGACCGTCACCGTCCCGATCCGCCATGTGTAGAGCCCGAAGACCGGCATCCAAAGAAGCTCGCGCTTCATGACAAAGCGTGCCCGCGGCAGGTGAACGAAGAGGATGTAGACATCGAGGAGCGACTGGTGCTTGGCGGCGACGACCACGGCCTCGCTCGGCAAAGGGCCCCGCAGCGCGACGTCGATGCCGGCCATGTGCCGGGCCAGGATCAGGACGGAACGGGCGTAGAGACGCATCCACTCATGGGTTGCGCGGCGGCTGACGAGCAGCGGTAGGCCGATGACCCCCATGATCCCCATGAGCAGGAAGGTCGCCGCGGTGAAGGCCGCGCTGCGCCCGGCACCCAGGGGGCGGATCACGGCAGTTCGGCGAGCGCGCGGCGCACGGCAAGCTGGGCCGCACCCCAGCCGACGAGCGCGGAGACGCCCGCAACGCCTGCGGCCAGCGCCACCAACCGTTCGGGCTCGGGCGCGAGATCGAGACCAACGGAGCGTCCCATCTCCGGCAGGAAGGCGAGGGCCAGCGCGGCCGCGCCTGCGCCGACTGCGGCGCCCAGCCCCGTGCGCCAGGCAAGCGGGCGCACGAAGGCGCGCACGATGAAGTGCTCCTCGCCGCCAATCAGCCGGATCACCCGCACGATCTCCACATTGCCCGCCAAACTTGCCCGC
>JBCCLX010000464.1:0-3263 GCA_039026635.1 Pseudomonadota bacterium | reverse complement strand
CCAACCCTCGAGAGCGAGAACGGGCGTCGTTGGATCGAGGTTCCCCATTGAGAGACGCGCGTCGGGAAACACCTCCATGAAGCTCCGGATGATGAGCTTGAGCGTCGGCAGATCGAGCTGATGCAGCGGCAGCCACTGCACGAAGAGCCCGTCATCGTCGAGCCGTTGGCGGATCGCCTCGAAATGCTCGACCGTATAGAGCAGCCCCACACCCTCGCGCGCCGGATGGTGGATATCGGCCAGGATCACGTCGTAGCGCTCGGTGCCCGTTCGGATGCGGAGGCGGGGATCGGCCTGCGTGATCTCGATCCGTCGGCCCGCGCGGAACAGGTCCTCGGTGGTCTCGGGAAACGCAGGCAGCAGCGCGATGACTTCGCCGAGCTGCTCGACCCCCTCCACCTCCAGTTGCTGATGACCCGCCGCAGCCGCCAGCGTCGCCCCAGTGCCGAGACCGAGAAACAGCGCCTTGCGCGGCGCTGGATGGCGCATGAGCGCGAAGTGGCCCTGCAGCCGGTCGAGCGGATCAAGGACCGTGCCGCCCATCACCTGGCTGGCGTCGACTGTGAGCCAGCGGGCCCCGCGCGGATCCCGCGTCACCGTCGCCGCCGCTGCCGTCCCCTCCAGATGCCGCTCCACGACAACGCTCGGATGGGGACGGAAGAGACGCCAGTTGTCGGGGACGGCGAGGGTGATCAGCAGTCCGATCGTGGCTGCGATGGCCGTCGCGAGACCTAGGCGCCGGGCGTTCTCGAGGCGGGCGAAAGGGCCATAACAGAGCACGGCCGCCAACGCCGCGAAGGCCAAGGTGAGGATCGCAAGGGCGCCAACGGTTCCCGCGAGCGGGATGAGCGCGAGGCTCACAGCCCCCGGCGACAGCGCAGCGCCGAGAAGCTTCGCCGCAAAGGCCTGCCCCAACCCGCCGGAACGGCCGCGCGCCGCCTCGGCCAGATGAACGACGAGAGCACCCATCGCCGCCATCGGCGCCAGCAAGATCAGGGTTGCGGCCGTAAGATCTGCCAGGATCCCATCGGCAATCGGATCGCCGAAGGGCGCGCCAAGGATCGTGCCGAGTGCTGGGACGAAACCCGGCAGCCAAAGCGCGACGCTCACGCCGAGCGTCGCGCAGAGCGTTGTGATCCCGCAAAGGAGCCCGAGCGCTGGCATGTCCCACGCCGCCAGTCGCTTGCGCGCATAGAGGAGCTGATAGAGACCGGCTCCAGTTGCGAGACCGAGCAGGGAGACCGCGAGGGCGGCCGCCTCGCTGTAGACGGTGTCTTCGAGGACCTGGGAGAGCACCCGGGTCACGCCGACCTGATAGCCGAGCCCGAGAAAGCTCGTGACCGCTAGCAGCAGCAGCGAGAGGCCGTGGTGAGGCGTGGTCGCGCTTGAGGACGCCTTGGGCACCGCAGCCGCGCGCTCCCGCACCCCCGGCAGTGATCCAAGTACGAGAACGAGCGCGGCTGAGGCGAGGTTGATCGACGCGAAGACGGCGAGGCTGGAGGCGTAGCCGAGAGCGGGCACGAGCCAGAGGGTCATGCCCAGAGCGCCGAAGACAGCACCACCGGCATGGGCCGCGTAGAGCCCGCCGAAGCCGTGCCGCTGTGTGCTGAAGCGCGCATAGAGCCGCTCAGCAGCCGGTATCCTCGCGCCCATGGCAAAGGTCGCGGGCAGGAGGACAAGCGCGGGGAGCCCCAAGGTGAGACCCCAGCGGCGCGCACCATCGGGCTCAGACCCCATCCACGCGCCAGCCCCGTCACCGAAGGACGGCATCAGCCAGACGAGCGCCAGTGCCCAGAGCCCGCCCCCCGCTTCCAGGCCCGCGTACCAGAGCCCGGGGCGGCTACTGCGCGCGATAGGGCGGTCGAGGACCAGTGCTCCAAGCGCGCAACCCAGAAAGAGCGCCGCTGTGATGGCGAGCACCGTCAGCGCGTCCTGCCCGAGCGCGCTCGCCCAGAGGCGCAGGAGCACGGTCAGACAACCGAACCCTGCAAAGCCAGAGACCATCAGCAGCACATGAAGGGCGATGGGCGGTAGCCGGCTTTGGGTGCCCGCTCCACCGCGCGCAAAAGACGGGTCACTCACTTGCACTTCAGGACCTCGCCTCACCTGCCGAGCCGCTTCGATGCCACCCTGATCGCCACGTAGCTCCACGAGGCGCCCTCCGTCGATGGCACTCACCGGATCATGTAGCTCGTGAACCGTATGATGTCGCCGACGGCGATGACGGATCTGTTCCCGGGGCTTCCTGGCCGTATGATGCGCCGATGAGCCTACCAATCCTCGACAATATGCGCGCCCGTCGATTGTTTCTGGATCGGCATTTGCTGCTGCGTCCCGGCTCGGGGCCCGGGCGGGGCGAGGATCTGGACGGGGTGCTCCATGGCCTCGGCTTCGTGCAGGTCGACAGCGTCAACACCCTCGCGAGGGCCCATGATCTGATCCTCTGGTCACGGCGCGGGCAGTACCGCCCGCGGGCGCTCGAACGGCTGGTCGCACAGCACCGCACCGCCTTCGAACACTGGACCCATGATGCCGCCGTGATCCCGATGGCCTTCTACCCGATGTGGCGGCTCAAGTTCGTGCGCGATGAGGCGCGCATGCAGGCGCGCTGGCCTGAGGATCGGAGGGAGGGTTGGCAGGCTGAGATCGACACCGTCCTGCGCCATGTGCAGGACCATGGTCCCGCCTGCTCGCTCGATGTGGGCGACGGCGAGACGAGAGGCTCGACCGGCTGGTGGGACTGGCATCCCTCCAAGACCGCGCTCGAGTTCCTCTGGCGCTCCGGTCGCCTCGCCATCTGCCACCGCCGGGGGTTTCGCAAGTTCTACGATCTTGCAGAGCGCGTGATCCCGGCAGAGCAGCTGAACGCCAGGCGATCTGATGCTGAGATCGTCGATTGGGCGATGACGGAGGCGCTCACCCGGCTCGGCTTTGGCACGAGTGGCGAATTGGCAGCCTTCTTCGAGATCGTCACGCGGGAGGAGGCGAAGGTCTGGGTAGCGCAGGCGCTTGCGGATGGTCGGGTCATCGCGGCGGACGTCGAGATGGCCGATGGATCGCTGCGCCGAAGCGTGACGACCGAGACGATGCTCGAGACGGCAACCACGCTCCCGGAGCCGTCATCGAGGGTGCGGCTCTTGTCGCCCTTCGACCCGGCCCTGCGCGATCGGAACCGCGCTGAGCGCCTCTTCGCCTTCCAATACCGCATCGAGATCTTCGTGCCAGAGGCCAAGCGGCGTTATGGCTACTACGTTTTCCCGGTG
>JBCCLX010000463.1:0-3267 GCA_039026635.1 Pseudomonadota bacterium | reverse complement strand
GGAGCAGAGGACTAGCTTTGGCAGGGCGCAGGCGTCAGAACCGCCTCACCCCGAAACGATCCATTTGTGCCATCATCTGAGGCCGCATGATGCCAAGCCACCACCCCGTCGACGCCCAGATCCTGGCGCTGCCCGAGACCGCGGCCTCGGCGCTCTACGGCATGTTCGACGTGCTGCGGACCACAGGCTGTGGCTGGCGCGAGATCTCGGGGAGCGAACGCGGGCCCGATCGCATCCATCCCCGGATCGTGGCGCCAACGCGGGAGCCCTTCCGCTGTGGTTACGGCATCCTGATCGAGCCTGATCTGGCCATCGGTGCCGACAATGTCCCGGAAGTGCTGGTGATCCCGGATTTCTGGCTCGCGCCCACGGATGCGCTGACTGATCGCTACACGGCGCTCAAAGCCTGGATCGTGAACTGTTGGGCCCAGGGCACGGCGATCTACTCGGCCTGTTCTGGTTCGGTCCTGCTGGCGGCCTCAGGGCTGCTCGACGGGCGGCCGGCGACCTCGCACTGGGCCTATGCCGATCTCTTTCGCGACCAGTTCCCGAAGGTCTCCTTCGATCCCAAGCCCAATCTCTGCTTTTCCGACCCCTCGGGCCGGTTGGTCACCGGCGGGGGCGCCACGACCTGGCACGACCTCGCGCTCCACATCATCGCGCGCCATGTCTCGCCCGGCGAGTCGTTGATGACGGCGAAGTTCTTCCTGATGAAGTGGCATGCGGAGGGGCAGTTGCCCTATGCCAACCAGGTCTGCCAGCGCCCCCATGCCGACAGCGCCGTGCGCCGTGCCGAGGATTGGCTGGCCGTCCATTTCGCCGATCCAGACCCTGTGGCGGGCGTTGTCGCCGCCGTTGGCCTGGCCGAGCGGACCCTCAAGCGACGGTTCTCCCAGGCGACGGGCGTGACGCTCATCGCCTATGCGCAGAGCCTGCGCGTCGAGGCGGCAAAGCTGGCACTCGAGACGACGTCGAAGCCGGTGGAGGAGATCGCGGCGGCGGTCGGATACGAGAACGTCGCCTTCTTCCGCCGCCTCTTCAAACGCTCCACAGGCCTCGGTCCCACGGACTATCGCCGCCTCTACGAACCCCTCCGCGCCCTGCAGACCGGGCCATCAGGCGCCGTGGCCGCACGCTAGATGCGTCCCGGGATGGAGGGAGCTGGGCGTCGGGAGCTGGGCTCAGGCGGCTAGGCGCAGTGGGCGAGGGCCTGGCCGTTTCGCCATGCGGCCGGGGCGCAGCCGATCTCCCGCTTGAAGGCGCGCGAGAAGGCCTCGGGGGCGTCATAGCCCACGCGTTGGGACACCTCGGCGAGCGAAAGATGGGTGTCGCGCAGCAGGAGCCGTGCGGCCTCCATCCGGTGCTCGAGCACATAGGCGCGCGGGCCAGAGCCCATCAGCTCCGTAAACCGGTCGACGAAGGCTGAGCGGGACATGCCGGCCGTCTCGGCGAGCTGGGTCACCGCTGGCGGGCAGTCGAGGCTCGCGTGGATCCGAGCGAGTGCCCGTGCGATCCGTGGATCGCTCATGCCGGCGAGCCAGCCGGTACTATCGGCGCCCTTGTCGAGATGGATCCGCAGTGCCTCGACGAGCAGGAGCTCTGTCAGCTGCGCAATAAGGGCGCCCGAGCCAAGCCGCCCGGCCGCCAGCTCCCGCGCTGCCATGGCGATGGAGGCTTCGATCCAGGTCTGCGTCGCCAGGCTCTCGATGCTGATCACCAAGCGCTGGGGCAGCGTGTTGAGCAGCGGGCTCGGGCCCGCATCGCTCGCCAGAAAGCCGCAGAACATGCGCGTGAGCGCGCCCTCACCGCCGGTGCAGAGGCGCACCAAGCCATCCGGGCCCGACGGGCTCAGGAGCGCCTCGGAGTCGAGCGGGGGCACGCTCAGATCGCTCGCCATCACGATCCGCGCGTTGCGGGGCAGAAAGATCACGTCGCCCGCCCGGACCACACAGTCCAGATAGCCGTCCATGGTGACGATCGCCTCGCCCTCGGTGATCACGTGATAGGCGACCAGCTGGCGGGGCGCGGGCATATAGGGCAGGCAGTCCTCCTCGGTGAGCTGAGAGAGGAAGGCCCAGCGCCCGCGCATCTCCCCTTCGACGAAGACCGCGCCGGTCAGGTCCAGCCCCTTCACGATGCGCGTCAGCGGATCCGCTCTCATCTTTGTCCTCCCAGCACCGCGCGCCGCCGTCATCCTCGCGGTCGGCGCGTCCAGACGCCTAGACCAGGCGCGCCCCCCCGTCGCGGCCTCCTAAGGGCTCGGTGTCGACGGGGAGGTGATGGGAATCACAGGGGCAAAGGAAGGGGCATCACGCCGTTGTGAGGAGCGCTTCCGGCTAGAGTTCTTGCCCCGCCATCCATTCGCGCCACCGCATCGTGGCCACGGCGCCGAGGGTGGCGAGCGGTTCGGGCGGCAGGCGCGTCGGCCGGTCGGCAGTCTTGAGATCGTCCACCAGCGGGTCATTGCCCTGGGCCGCGAGATCGGCGGCGAGCTTGCCTGCGATGGTCCCTTTGGTCGTGCCGAGACCGTTCTGGACGCAGGCGGAGAAGACGCCGCCCTCGATCTCGCCAAAGACCGGCGCGTCATTGAGGCTGAGGCAGAGGCGCCCGCCCCAACGATACGCCATCTCGATACCACCGAGCGCGGGGAAACGGGCGGCGAAGCTGCGGTCGTGACGGCGCCCAAGCCGCGTGACGCGGGCCTCCGGCACTTCCAGGCTCGGGTCATAGGTCACGCTATTGCGCACCACGATGCGCGTGCCGCCCGTCCCGTCGATCCGCCGAACAGTGCTCCCAGCGGGATCGGCGGGGGTGAAGGCCCAGCGCGGCGCCCCCCCAAGGCGCCGGGCCTCCTCCTCCGTGAGCGCCCGCGTCATGGACGCGTAGAGATGGATGTGCACGAGATGGCGCGCCATGTAGCCGAAGCTCTCGAGATGGCCGTTGACCGCCATGATCAGCCGCGGCGCCGTGACCGCGCCTTTGGGCGTCACGACCCGCCAATCGCGCCCGTCGCGCGCGATCTCCAACGCCGGCGTCCGCTCATAGATCTCGACGCGCGGCGCGAGGCCCATCGCGACCCCACGCACGAATTTCGCCGGCTGAACGAGCGCCGTGCCCGGGGTGTAAAGCCCGCCGCGATAGTAGTCCGACCCCGTCAGCGCCCGCATGGCCGCGGCATCCATCAGCTCATGGGGCTCACCGAGGGAGGCCAGATGGGCGGCATAGGCCTCGTTCTGCGTAACCCCGCGAGCGCTGGCGGCAGCGTTG
>JBCCLX010000462.1:0-3282 GCA_039026635.1 Pseudomonadota bacterium | reverse complement strand
CTGGGTTTGGTTGCCCGACAAGCGCTCTTCGTAGAAGAGCCGGCGGCCGAGGACGATCTTCTCGGGCGTGAGCGGGTTCGCTTCCGGGATCGGCGGCAGCGGCACATGGGCGGGCAGGCGTAGGAGCGCCCGCAGATGAGGCGCAGGCGGCGATCCCGGGGCGCTGGCCGCGAGGCCCAGGACGGCCACCACAACCAGCGCGAGCGAGAGGCGGCTGCGGGTCATCGCGCTCACTCAACGCGCCGGAAGACGGCATTGGACGCCGCCTCCGCCCGACCCGTTTCCATATCGAGCCCGAAGACGGGGAAGAGCGCGGCGCAGTCCGGTTGGCGGCTCGAGGAGTGACAGTCCGTGCCAGGCCGCTCGCCGATCACGGCAAAGGTCTCCGTGTCGTAGACAGGCGCCTTGAAGTCGACGGCGTCGAAGAGCGGGGCAAGATCGACGGCGACGACGGTCTCCGCGCCGGAGACGGGCAGGGTGACGGCCGGGGTATAGACGAGCCCGCATTCGGCGCGGTCGGAAAGCGCTTTGCCCTCGGCCGGGCCGCAGTCCATGGAACCGATGTGGATATACCCCTCACCGAACCGGCCGTCCTCCACATCGACGGTGTGATTGAGGACGAAATGGCGGTAGCCGGTCGCCCAGTTCCAATACATCTCGCCGAGGGGCGAAGGCGCGTCCTCGGCCGAGGTCGCCGCGATCACGGCGCGCATGAGATCCTGTGGCACACCGATGCGGAAGCTGACGGAGACGACCTCTCCAGGCGACCGCGTGCCGCTCACCCTATCGTTCACCCGTTCCGTCCCCTCGCCGAAGCTGATCGCGCCAGGAGCGCAAGTGCCCTCGGAGGCGTTGGTCAGATCCACGAGGGCGACCGAGCCTTCTGGCGCCACATGTTGGAACGGAGAGGGGGTGAGCGCGCCGGGCATCTCGGCACCGTCAGGCCCTGTAAAGACCACGTCGCTCACATAAAACCTCAGGTCGCTGATGCCGACGGTCATATCGCCCTCGGGCCCGATTCCAGAGATGGCGTCAGTGCAGCCGACGGATTGCTCGCCATGCGTGGCGACGAAGCTGAGGACGAACGGCACCGGATCGGCCTGCGCCCCATCGGGATGAGCCAGGCTCGCCAGCAGCGCGGCGGCGGCGATCGATGTTAAAGCCTTGATCATGCGTTTCACTCCATCGCTTGGAGCCGGCCTTGCCCGACCCGCTTTATGCCACGGGCGGCTGCCCGCTTCGAGGGGCCGGTCCATTGCATCGCGCCGGCCCATCAGTTTGCACTGAGCGGTGGGGCGAGCACGCGGGTACGCTGCCGCCCGACCGCCTGTCTCAGAAGGTCACCTTCAGGCGACCGGCCACCGTGAACGGTTGCAGCGGTGCGGTGTTTCCCTGGAAGAGGAAGTTCGGCACGAAGGCGTCACTATCGAAGAGGTTCTCGATCCCGAGCGCCATCTCCACCGGCCCTCGGCGATAGGAGACCTGGGCATCCACCGTCGCATAAGCGTCCGTGAAGAAGGAGTTTCCCAGATCGCCGGCCTGACTGGAGAGCGCGGTGACGCCGATCCCAAGACCGAGCCCTGCGAGGGGCCCATCGAGGAAATCGTAGCGCGCCGCGACCCGGCCCGAGTGTTCGGGCACGCGTTGGAGGCGGTTCCCCTTAAAGGGGCTCTCGTCATCGACGATCTCCGCGTCCGTGTAGGCGTAGTTTGCGAGAAACCGCCATTCCGGTGCCGGCTGCCAGATCACGTCGAGCTCCACACCGCGCGAGCGTTGGTCGGCGACGTCCAGTACCCCGAGCTGAGCGCCAGTCGTCGCCAGCACGGCCGCATCGTCCCGTCGCAGATTGTAGGCGGCGATGCTGCCAGAGAGGCCGAGCTCGGGGCGGCTGAAGCGAAGACCAACCTCGACCTGCTCGTTCCGCTCGATCGCAGTCTCTTCGACGGTGAAGAAGCTGAAGCTCGCGGCCACCCCCTGCGGCGTGCGGAAGCCCCGTCCCCAGCCGACGAAGGGCGTGAACCCGCCGCCGACATCGACCGCAAGGCCCACACGGGGGCTCAGGATCGTGTCGGAGATATCGGGCACGCCGACGGTCTGAATATTGGTGCCCGAGACCGAGAGGCCGGCGAGCAGATGATAGCGGCCGAAGAAGGTCGACTGGCTCTGGAAGATGCCGGTGACGGTATCGAGGTTGAGCACGAAGGCTGAGGGGACAGTACCACTGTCGAAGGGCACGGATTTGATCACGTCGAGATCGGAGGAGATGGGACCGAAGCCGAAGAAGCTCGTGCCGTTGCTGTCGGTCGACTGATACTCGGTGCCGAGGAGCAGCGTGTGCTCCCAGAACTCCGTGGGCTCGGCCTCCCACACGACCTCCCCGCCCACATCGAAGCCGTTCACTTGGAGCAGCTGGGTGTTGTCGGTGCGCACAATGTCGCCCGGGTTCCCCGCGCCAAAGAGGTTGATGCCGGAGGTCGTCGTGTTCTGCTCGCCGTCGGCATCCTGATAGCCGCTGCGAAAGCGCGCCGTGATGCCGTTGCCAAACTCGTGCTCGGCGAGGATATCGAAGCTGTAGGCCTCGAGCACGGTGTCGGGCTGATCGAAGGCCGCCACCGCGTCGCGCGCGGAGAAACCAGGGGCAGGGACTGCGTCGCCGAGCGTCGGCAAGCCGTTGTAGAAGTTGAACTCCGAGCGCTGGTAGCGCCCCCGCAGGGTGACTGCCGTCGTCCCATTGTCGTAGCGCAGGGTGGGGAAGAGGCCGATGGTCTCGTCGTCCGCCTGATCCACGAAGTCGTTCGAGGTCCGGTAATCCCCAGTCAGGCGGAAGGCCAGATCGCCACCGTCGATCAGCGGCTGGTTCACGTCGAAGGCGACATTGTAGAAATCGAACATGCCTGCGCCGCCTTCAAGGCTGTAGCGTGCCTCACGCTCGGGCGTTTTCTCGACGATGTTGACGACACCCGAGACCGGCGCGCCGTTGGCGGCGGTAAAGAGGCTCGAAGTTGCGCCCTTGATCACCTCCACCCGCTCGATGTTGATCGTGCTCTCCGGGTCGAGGCCCTGGTCGAAGAAGGTGGTGCGCCCGTTGACATAGGCCTCGGTGAACTGACCGCGCACGAGGTAGTTGCCGTCGAGCTGCTGGGTGCGTTCCCGCCGCTGCACGCCCTGCACGCCTGAGACGTTGCGGGTGACGTCGCTCACGCTGCGCGCCTGCTGGTCCTCGATCACCTGGCGCGGGATCACCTGGATCGACTGGGGGATCTCCTCAATCGGCGTGCGGGT
>JBCCLX010000461.1:0-3291 GCA_039026635.1 Pseudomonadota bacterium | reverse complement strand
CGTCCGCGCCAGTGGCCGGACCGCCACGAGCAGTCCCGCCCGCGCCATTGCCGACGCCATGGGCGCGCGTTTTCTCGCCTTGCCGGGCGCGGGCGCCGAGGCGATTGCGGCTGCTGCCTCCCGCGCGCCGGGAGGATCTGGGTCATGAGCCTGACCCTGCGTGCAGAGGCGCCGCAATGGCGCCGGGACGGGCAGGGCTGGCCGCATGCGGCTGCAAGCCAGTTCCCGCGCGCGGGTGGCATGCGCTGGCATGTGCAGGTGACGGGCGACGGCCCCGATCTCCTGCTGCTCCACGGGCTCGGTGCGGCAAGCCACAGCTGGCGCCACCAGATCGAGCCTCTGGCGCGCCAGTTCCGCGTCATCGTCCCCGATTTGCCGGGCCATGGCTTTAGCGAGCGCCCGCCGATGAACGGTCTCTCGCTGCCGGGCATGGCCAAGCGTCTCGCGGCGCTTCTGGAGGCGCTCGAGGTCGTACCGGCGCTGATCGTCGGCCATTCGGCCGGCGCGGCGGTTGCAACGCGCCTGGCGCTCGACGGCGCTGCGGCGCCGCGCGCTGTCCTCGCCTTCAACGGTGCCTTTCTGCCCTTCGAAGGGCTCGCGGGGCAGGTCTTCCCGCCTCTGGCCAAGGCGCTGACCATGAACCCCTTCGTCTCGCGCTTCTTCTCCCTCGGTGCGATCATGGACCCGGCCTCCATCGAACGCCTGATCACGGGGACGGGCTCGCGCCTCGATGCCGAGGGGCTCGCCCTCTATCGCCGGCTTCTGCGCTGTCCCGGCCATGTGGACGCGGCCCTGGGCACGATGGCGCGCTGGAACCTCGAGCCACTGGTCGCCGATCTGCCGCAGCTTACCGCGCCCCTCATCCTCGCCCACGGGACCGCCGACCGCGCGATCCCGTCCGGTGCGATGGAGGCGGTGGCGGAGACGGTGCCGGACGCGCGGATCGTGGCGCTCGGCGGCTTGGGCCATCTCGCCCATGAAGAGGCGCCGGACCGGGCGACGGCGGTGGTGTTGGAGGTCGCGCGCGGTGCCGGATTGCTGCCCGCGAATGACCCGGCTTGATCGGACCAGCGACGTCGAAAAGGTATTGAGCTGGTCCTTGTTGGATTTCGACTTACATGATCAACTGTAAGGCAGCCATGACACAGCATCAGCCCATACCCACGGCCTCTTCCCGGCCGATCGCCCGCCAGCCCCATGCCGTCGTGATCGGCTCGGGCTTCGGCGGCCTCGCCACTGCGGTGCGCCTCGGTGCCCGTGGTTACCGCGTCACCGTGCTGGAGCGGCTCGACTGCCCCGGCGGACGCGCGC
Source organism: Pseudomonadota bacterium (assembly GCA_039026635.1). Classification (GTDB taxonomy): domain Bacteria; phylum Pseudomonadota; class Alphaproteobacteria; order Rhodobacterales; family Rhodobacteraceae; genus Thermohalobaculum. Next base: position 1,980 of record JBCCLX010000461.1, on the reverse strand, counting down.
GGGTCTTCCGACAGGATGGCTTCACCTTTGACGCGGGGCCCACGATCATCACGCTGCCCCATCTGCTTGATGATCTCTGGGCGCTCTGCGGGCGCGATCGCGCGGCGGAGGTGCCGCTCGTGGAGATGGACCCGTTCTATCGGATCCGGTTCAACGATGGCTCCTACATCGACTGCTCTGGTGATCCGGACAAGATGCGGGCCGAGATCGCGCGTCTCTCTCCCGGGGATGTTGAGGGCTATGAGCGGCTGCTGGCCTCCACGGAGGAGAAGTTCCGCTTCGGGTTCGAGCGGCTGGGGCGGATGGAGTTCTCGAGTATCTTCACGATGCTGCGGGAGCTGCCGGGGATCGCGCTACGCGGTGGGCATCGCACGGTGGCCGGTGGCGTGCGTCGCTATGTGAAGGACGAGCGGCTGCGCACAGCACTCAGCTACCACCCGCTCCTGATCGGCGGGAACCCGCATGGTACGACGGCGATCTACCTTCTGATCCTAGCGCTTGAGCGCAAATGGGGCGTGCACTCCGCCATGGGCGGCACGGGCGCGCTGATACAGGGGCTCGTAAGCTTGGTGGAGGGGCAGGGTAACACCGTCCGCCTCGGCGCCGATGTGGCTGAGATCCTGATCGACAAGGGCGCGGCCAAGGGCGTGCGGCTTGCCGATGGGGAGACGATCCCTGCCGATATCGTCGTCTCCAACGCGGACGCGGCCTGGACCTGGCGCCATCTGATCCCGGCGCGCTACCGCCGGCGCTGGACCGATGCCAAGATCGACCGGGCGCGCTACTCCATGGGCCTCTTCGTCTGGTACTTCGGGACCGACCGGCAGTATCCGGAGATCCAGCACCATTCGATGGTGCTCGGGCCCCGCTACCGGGGCCTGCTGAATGACATCTTCCGCCGCCACGAGCTGGCCGATGACTTCAGCATCTACCTCCACCGCCCGACCGCGACCGATCCGTCGCTCGCGCCCGAGGGATGCGACACCTTCTACGCCCTCGTTCCCGTCCCGCATCTCGATGGCGAGACGGATTGGGCGCGGGCCACCCAAGGCTTCAAGGCCCGCGTGCGCGCCCGGCTCGAGGAGACGGTCCTGCCCGATCTCGGCGATCATGTGATCTCCGAGCGGATCCTCACCCCGCGGGAGTTCGAGAGCGACTACCTGGCGTACAAGGGGGCTGGTTTCAGCCTCGAGCCGACGCTCTTCCAATCGGCCTGGTTCCGCCCGCACAACCGCGCTGAGGGGATCGACCGGCTCTGGTTCGTCGGCGCCGGTACACACCCGGGCGCAGGGGTTCCGGGGGTGCTGACCTCGGCTGAGGTCGTCGACCGGATGATCCCGCCCGCAGATACGCTGCTCGGGGCTGCGCCCGATCCCTCACCCACACCCTCGACGCGACCAACGCGGTCCCCCATCGGCAGCCCGATTGCCGCCGAACGCCGGGTGGCCGAGCTTTAGGACATCGCCGATGCTGCATGAGACGCTGCCTGCGACGACACCGACGCCCGCGCCCGATCCGCGGGAGGCGGCCCTCGCTCGCGTCACGCAGCTCGCACGGGCCGGCGGGGCAGCGGCATCGAGCCAGGGTGAGGCCGATGCGGCCGCCTGTGCGGAGATGATCCGCGGTGGCTCGAAGAGCTTCTATGCAGCCTCCCTCGTCCTGCCCGCGCGAGTGCGGGCGCCCGCCTATGCGCTCTATGCCTTTTGTCGGCTGGCCGATGACGCTGTGGATCTGGCGGGTTTGCCTGGTACGTCGGCGCGCCTGCTTGAGCGGCTGCGCCGGCTCTATGCCGGGCGCCCCTTGGAGCATCCGGTCGATCGGGCCTTTGCCGCCGTGGTTCAGCGTCACCGCATCCCGATCGATATCCCGGCGGCCCTGATCGAGGGGCTGGCTTGGGACGAGCAGGGGCGGCAGTTCGAGACCTTGCGCGATGTGGAGGACTATTCGGCCCGCGTTGCCGCGACGGTCGGCGTGATGATG
>JBCCLX010000460.1:0-3301 GCA_039026635.1 Pseudomonadota bacterium | reverse complement strand
GAAGATCATGACCCAGCACCCGATCCCGGTCGTGATGTGTTCAACGCTCGTGGGCGACAACACAGAGACCGTGAAGAACGCCATCGCGGCCGGCGCCGTCGAGATCATCTGTAAGCCGCGCCATGACGTGCGCGGGTTCATTGAGGAGAGCCGGATCCGGATCTGTGACGCGGTCAAGGCTGCTGCGCGCGCCCGCCTCTCGGCGATGCCCGCCAAGACCCGCGCGGCCAAGGTGCAGCCAAAGCTGACGGCCGATGCCGTGATGTCGGCGCCGAGTGGTCGTGCCAGCCAGGCCATGGCGCGCACGACGCAGACAGTGATCGCGGTCGGTGCCTCGACGGGAGGCACGGAGGCGCTCCGGATCTTTCTGGAAGCGATGCCCGCCGATGCCCCGCCGATCATGATCGTCCAGCATATGCCGGCGCAGTTCACCGCCGCCTTTGCCGAGCGGCTGGACGGGCTCTCAGCGATGCGCGTGACCGAGGCGGTGGACGGCGCGCGCTTGTTGGATGGCCATGCTTACGTGGCGCCGGGAAGCCAGCACATGCTGCTGCGGCGCTCCGGGGCGCAGTACACTGTCGAACTGCGGGATGGTCCGCTGGTCTCGCGCCACCGGCCGTCGGTGGATGTCCTGTTCCGCTCTGTCGCGCGCTTCGCCGGGCAGAACGCCATTGGGGTCATCATGACCGGGATGGGCGATGACGGCTCGCGAGGGATGCGCGAGATGCGCGATGCGGGCGCCTACACGATCGGCCAAAACGAGGCGACCTCGGTCGTCTACGGCATGCCGAAAGAGGCCATGCGTGCCGGCGCCGTGATGGAGGAGCATCCGCTGGAGGAGCTTGCTGTTGCGGCCTTGCAGAAGGCACGCGCCCGTCTCGCGCTGAAGGATTGACGCCCCCAACCGCTGCAGGCAGAGCCCGACGGGCGCAGATCCGAGCGGGGGGCAAGGTGGCTGATCTCAATGACGCGGAGACGGACGCGGGCGATGATCGGTCGAGGGAGGCGGCTCGACTGGCGCAGGCGCTCGCCAACATGCCGGCCCTTGTGCCTGGCACGGTTGTTCTAGCGGGCGCCGGGCCCGGGGACCCGCGCTACCTCACGCTCGCCGCGCTGCGCGCCCTTGGTCAGGCGGATGCGGTGGTCCATGACGCGCTCGTCGAGCTGGCACTCCTGGCCCTGATCCCACCCCGAGCCGAGCGTCACGACGTCGGCAAGCGCGGGGGACGCCCCTCCACATCGCAGGCAGAGATCGATGGCCTGCTCGTGCGCCTGGCGCGCGAGGGCAAGCGGGTTGTCCGGCTCAAGGGCGGTGACCCAGTCGTCTTCGGCCGGGGTGGGGAGGAGATGATCGCGCTTGCGGCCGCCGGCGTGCCCTGCCTCTTGATACCGGGCGTCACGGCGGCCTTCGCCGGGCTGGCCGAGGCCGGCATCCCGGCGACGCTGCGCGGCGTGAACCGTGCTGTGATCCTGGCGACCGGGCACAGTCTCCAGGACGGTCCGAGCGCGCTTGATTGGGAGGCGCTGGCGCGGCTCGGCCAGCCAATGCTCTTCTACATGGCGCTGCGCCATCTGCCCGAGATCGCCGCACGCCTGCGCGCGGGCGGGCTGCCCGGAGAGACGCCCGCGCTCATGATGGCGGCCGTCACCACGCAGAGCGCGCGGTATCGGCACACAACGCTCGACGGACTGGCCGATGCTGTCGACGGGTTCCAGGGCCCGGCGATCATCGCGATCGGTGAGATCGTTGCTTTCCCAAAGGATCGCGGGCAGGGCTGATCCCATCGCAGGATGGCGCCGATCCGACCGAGAGGGGTTCCGCGGACGCTGTGAGGACAAACGCGGCGCGCTCGGTTCATGGAACGGCATTGCTCAGCCCCCGGTCGTTTGCCACCATCTCCCACGGTGGCGCTGCCACCCTCAAACCTCTGAGCGATCGACTTCGTCTCTCGGTCCCGCATCCCGCAGAGAGTCGGCGCCAGATGTCCCCAAAAAGGCCCGCCTCTCCTGAGATTTTGTAGCGAAGCGAGACGTTTGACCCATTCATGCGTGGACTGGCATCGGCTCGCACCCTGTCCGGACCGTGCCGCTTAGCCCCTGATTTTTTTGCCTTTCCCCTGATTTTCGGGTTGCGGGAGTGATTGGGGGACAGTACCTGACCATCACAGGGTCACCGGTCCTAACCTCGTCCGCGGGGGGCTGCTAAGGGGCGCTGGGTTTTGTCACTGGTAGGGAGGGTTCCGCCATGAGCGCGGCGAACCGCTTCCCGCTGGGGATGGACCTGGAGGCAGGCACCACCCATGCGGAAGAGACGGGGGCACCCCGTCTGAAGGTCGTGACCGATTCGGTTTTCGACCCAGATCGCGATGATCACTTCATCCGGCGCGACGGCCGGGTCTTTGCTGGCACGCATCTGATCATTGAGGTCGTCGATGGCGAAGGGCTCGATGACGAGCGCCGGATCCAGGCCGCGCTGCGCGACTGCGTGCTGCGCTGCGGCGCCACGCTCCTGCACATTCACACCCATAAATTCACGCCCCAGGGTGTGAGCGGGGTGGCTGTTTTGGCCGAGAGCCACATCAGCGTGCACACGTGGCCCGAGATCGGCTACGGCGCCTTCGATGTCTTCATGTGCGGCGATGCGGAGCCGTGGCAGGCCGTCGAGGTGCTGCGCGAGGCGTTTTCGGCCAGCAACGTGATCGTGCGCGAGTTCTTGCGCGGTGAGGATGTGATCTCCGCCCGCCTGTAACATCGACCCGACTTCAAGATTGATGACGAATTGAGGGAGGCTCTTGGCATGCCGACACTCTCGGGCTGGACCGTTGAGGCATTGTATGACGACCTCGCGCAGGCTCTGCGCGAGAGCCGTGTGCTCTACGACAGCGAGACGGCGCTCCAGCGGATCCGGGTCTTTGAGAACCACCGCTTCGGGCGGGTGCTGACGCTCGATGATGTCGTGCAGACGACTGAGGGCGACGAGTTCATTTACCATGAGATGCTCGCCCATGTGCCGATCCTCGCCCATGGGTCCGCTCGTCGGGTGCTGATCATCGGTGGCGGTGACGGGGGCATGGCGCGCGAGGTTCTGCGCCATCCTGGCGTCGAGCATGTTACGATGGTGGAGATCGACGAGGGCGTCGTGACCTTCGCCAAAGAGTACCTGCCCTCGCTGTCGGCCGGTGCTTTCGAGGATGCGCGGCTCGAGCTCGTGATCGCCGATGGCGCCGCTTTCGTGCAGGAGAGCAGCGCTGAGTTCGATGTGATCATCTCCGACTCGACCGATCCCATCGGCCCCGGCGAG
>JBCCLX010000459.1:0-3318 GCA_039026635.1 Pseudomonadota bacterium | reverse complement strand
GGAAGCCGGCTCCCACCCGCCCACCCCCGCCACCTTCCGGCACGCGCGCGGGCGGGCTTGGTGCTTGGCAGGAGCCGCGCGGTTGGGCAGGAAGCGCGGGATCGGATGGAGGGGATGCGATGGCCGATGTCTTGGTCGATGTGCTGGTCCTGGGCGGTGGGGGGCGAGAGCATGCCTTCGCGGCAGGCATCGCGGCGAGCCCGCGCTGTGGACGGCTTTTCGTGGCGCCGGGCAATGCTGGGATCGCGGCCATCGCGACCTGTGTGCCGCTCGATCCCTGCGATGCGGCCGCAGTGACGGAGTTTGCCCGGGCCGAAGGGGTTGGGCTGGTGGTGGTCGGACCCGAGGCGCCGCTTGTGGCGGGGGTTGCCGATGCGGTGGCTGCAGCCGGTATCGCCGTGCTTGGGCCCGGGCGCGCGGCGGCCGAGCTCGAGAACTCGAAGGCCTTTACCAAAGAGATCTGTGATGCCGTGGGTGCGCCGACGGCGGCTTGGGCGCGTTTTGAGGCGGCGGGGCCGGCACGCGCCTATGTGGCCGAACGTGGGGCGCCGATCGTCGTCAAGGCCGATGGTCTGGCGGCGGGCAAGGGCGTGACTGTGGCGATGACCGCGGCCGATGCAATTGCTGCGATCGACGCGCTCTTCGACGGCATGCCCGAGGGCGAGGCGGCTGTCGTCATCGAGGAGTTCATGACGGGGGAGGAGGCCTCGCTCTTCGTCCTCTGCGATGCGACCACGGCGCTGCCGCTGGCCACGGCTCAGGACCACAAGCGCGCTTTCGATGGCGATGAGGGGCCCAACACAGGGGGCATGGGCGCCTATTCGCCGGCGCCCGTCTTGAGCCCGGCGGTCGAGGCGGCGGCGATGGAGCGGATCATCGCGCCGGTTCTGGCGGAGATGGCGGCGCGCGGGACGCCATTTCGGGGCATCCTCTATGCAGGGCTGATGATCGAGGCGGCGACACCGCGGCTCGTCGAGTTCAACGTTCGTTTCGGCGATCCGGAGGCGCAGGTCGTCCTGCCACGGTTGGAGAGCGATCTGCTGGATCTGCTCTTGGCCGCGGCGGAGGATCGTCTCGAGACTGTGGTCCCGAGTTGGCGGTCCGTGACGGCGCTCACTGTCGTCTTGGCCGCGCAGGGCTATCCGGGGCGCTACGCGAAGGGCGAGGCGATCGGGGGGCTTGAGGCGGCCGCCGCGCTGCCGGGGGTGCAGGTGTTCCATGCCGGCACCGCCGCAGGGCCAGAGGGAGCGGTCCTGAGCGCAGGGGGCCGGGTGCTGGCGATCACTGCGCTGGCGCCGAGCCTGGCCGAGGCGCAGGAGCAAGCCTATCGCGGCGCCGACGCGATCGACTGGCCCGGCGGGTTCTATCGGCGCGATATTGGCTGGCGGGCGCTGGCACAGGAGGACGACGATGCTTGAGACGACAGAGATCACGGGACGGGTCGTTTTTCTCGGCGTGGTGCTCGACCGGCGCGAGACGCTTTGCGCTGAGCCGCGCGAGAGGGTGGCGGCGGGCTTCGAGGGTTTTGAAGGCGAGTATCATGGTGGGCTGACCCGCCCGTCCTGTACGCGCGTTCGAAAGCTCTACCCCTCAAAGGGCACGGAGATCCGCAATACGCGCCAGCTCTCGATCCTCTCTGCCGAGGAGTTGGCCGGGATCGCTGACGGTTTGGGGCTCGAGCGGCTCGATCCGGCCTGGCTCGGTGCCAGCATCGTCTTTGAGGGGATCCCGGCGCTCACGACCCTGCCGCCGGCCTCGCGGCTTCTGTTCGATAGCGGTACGTGCCTGACCGTCGATATCGAGAACGGCCCCTGCCGGTTCCCAGCGGAGGTGATCGAGGCCCATCATCCAGGCCAGGGCATGGCGTTTCCGAAGATCGCGCGAGGCCGGCGGGGCGTGACCGGTTGGGTCGAAAGGCCGGGGACGATCGCGCTTGGCGACACGGCCCGCCTCTTCGTGCCCCCGCTTCGGGCCTATGCCCCGCTCGCGCCGGCCGAGAGCCTCGTCTAGGGGCCACGCCGAACCCTTCGGTCACGTCTTGTCATCTCTGGCTGGGCAGGAGCGGGTTCTCCCGCTAGCTCTGCGCAAACCCCAGCCGTTGGAGAACCCGCCATGTCCCGCCTGATCCTTGCCCTGCCGCTCGTTCTTGCCGCCCTCGTCGCGCTGCCTGCCGGGGCGGAGCAGGCGGGCTATTATTATCCCGAGATCGGCTCGGAAGAGGTCTTCAAGCGGACGATCGCGCCGGTACCGCAGACGCCCGCGCGAGAGGTGCGGGCCGGCTTCATCACCGAGATCACGGCCGCACAACTCGAGGCGCCCGATAACCCGCGCTTCGTGATCTTCGCCAAGGGAGCCGAAGCGGAGCACATGATCATCGTGGCCCTCGATGACGAGATCTTCCGGACGCTCTTCCGGGCACGCGCGATCCTCGCTCAGCTGACATCGAACGCCCGGCGCACGGATTTCTTCCGCGAGGTCGGCATTGAGACGACGGCAACCTGGTTCGATCTCGCCAAGATGCTGGGTTTCGAGGACATCGTGATCTCGGACGGGCAGAGCTGGGCCCATCGCATCATGCTGGAGGATGCCGAGTGAGCGATCCGCAGTTTCTCGGGCGCGACGCCGGTGTGCCGGCGCGCCCGGAGGAGGCGGTGCTCGATCCCGTGCCCAACCCGCATCCCGATACCCTCTATCTGACCCGTTTCGTCGCGCCCGAATTCACCTCGATCTGTCCGGTGACCGGGCAGCCGGATTTTGCGCATCTGGTGATCGACTATGTGCCTGATCGGTGGTTGGTGGAATCGAAGTCCCTGAAGCTCTTTCTCTCCAGCTTCCGCAATCATGGCGCTTTCCACGAAGCCTGCACCGTGGACGTCGGCAAGCGGATCGTGGCGGCCATCGCGCCGCGTTGGCTGCGGATCGGGGGGTACTGGTATCCCCGCGGCGGCATCCCGATCGACATTTTCTGGCAAACGGCCCCGCCGCCGGAGGGGCTCTGGCTCCCTGATCAGGGCGTGCCGCCCTACCGCGGGCGAGGCTGACGCCGCATTTCCCCAGTGAGTGTCCTTTACTGAGCGTCAATTCGTCGGCGTCCTTTAGTCGCCGTCCAGGGCCACGCCCGCTCTGTTCCAGGGACGCAGCCGGCTTCCGCGGGGCGCAAAACCGCCATCGCCCGTCGCCCCATGGCTGGACCGCGCGGCTCGCGTCCTCTAGCTCCCGCCCCAACCAAACACGGGAGGGACGGATGACGGCGACGGTGATCGACGGAAAGGCCTTTGCGGCGCGGGTGCGTGGCGAGGTCGCGGAGCATGTGGCGCG
>JBCCLX010000458.1:0-3320 GCA_039026635.1 Pseudomonadota bacterium | reverse complement strand
ACCGTCGACGGCCTCTGGTCCGCTATCGGGCACCTCGTCGATCTCATCACGCCGACCGAGAGTACCAACTTCTCCACCGCCGCAGGCTACGAGCCAGAATGATCGGGAAACGCTCCAGGCGGGGGATCGGATCGAGCTCCGGGTTGAGTTTGCCGACTCGCGGGAAGAGGCGCAGGTGCTGGCGCTGCTCTATGAGGCAGCCCTCGATCGCGACGGCCTCGTGGATGGGGACGGGCTCAAGATTGGATCGCAGGGGCGAAAGCGGGGGGACAGTCTCAGGGGCTTGCGCGGCGGGCGGTGAGAAGCTCGGTTCGGAACTGGCGCTCGACGGTGCCGCCGAAGCGCGTCTCGGCCAGATGCTGCAGCCCGTCGAGAAGGCGCGTGCGGGCGGCCGGCTCCAGGGCGCGGATCATGGACATCGAGGCATAGAGCGCGCGGTTGCGGGCGGCGTCGAGGGGGGCCGTCCAGGGCAGGGTGGTTGTCTCGATCGCATCGAACCCGGCCACCGATAGGGCCTGCGCATAGGCCGGCAGATCGGGCAGTGAACGGGCAAGCGCGGCACGGTCCTCGCCGGCCTCGACGAAGAGGGGAGCCGCGGCGGTGTCGAAAGCGTCATAACCCGAGAGCGGGCGATAAATGTTCCAGAAGAGCACCAGATGGCCGCCCGGGCGCAGGAGCCGCGCCGCCCGCGCCGAGGCCGCGCCCGTGTCGCACCAGTGCCAGGCGGTCGCCGCGATCCCGAGATCATAGGCGTCCTCCGGGATCTCGGCGGTCTCGAAGGGGCCTGTGGCGATCTGCGCGCCCTCGATGCCAGCGATCCGGTCGGCCAGCAGCGCGGCGAGCCGGGAGTCGGGTTCGATGGCAACGAGCCGGGCTGGGCCTGCGGCCAGGACCCGGCGCGTCGCAATCCCGCTACCGGCGCCGATCTCGAAGACCCGTGCCCCGGCGCCGAGCCCGAGGGTTGCGAGCCGAGCATAAACGGCCTCTGGGTAATCGAACCGCCCCGCATCGTAGCCATCGGCATCGCTGCCGAAGCTGAGGGCTTGGGGCGCGGCAGAGGCGTCGTCTGGGTGGGTCATCGCGCGTTGATCCGAAGCGCGGCCGCGGCGGCGAAGGGACAGAGGGCAAGGGCGAGCAGGCTGAGCCCGGCCGTCAGCGCCAAGGGCGGCAGCCAGGGCAGGTTTAGGAGCGCGTTCTCCACCGTGCGCGCGCCGAAGATGAGCGTCGGCACATAGAGCGGCAGCACGAGCACTGAGAGCAGGAGCCCCCCGCGGCGCACCCCCGCCGTCAGCCCAGCCCCCACCGCACCCACGAGGCTAAGCGCCGGCGTGCCGACGAGAAGGGCTGCGACGAGCGCAGGCAGGGCCGCCACGGGCAGCTGCAGCGAGAGCGCGAGCAGAGGGGCCGCCAGCGTCATCGGCAGGCCGGTCGTCAGCCAATGCGCGAGCGCCTTGGCCAACACGACCTGTTCCAGCGCCAGCGGGCCCAGCATCAGCTGCTCGAGCGTCCCATCCTCATGATCGGCCTGAAACAGCCGGTCGAGGCTGAGCAGCGCCGCCAGGAGCCCCGCGATCCACACGACGCCCCCCGCAATGCGCATGAGCGTCGCCGGTTCCCGCCCGACGCCGAGCGGGATCAGCACGACGGCCAGCACGAAGAAGGCGAGCCCCACCGCACCGCCGCCACCAAGCCGCAATGCGAGCGCCAGATCGCGCCCGACGACGGCCCCGAAGGCCCCGCTCACCACGAGCCCTCCAAAAACGGGTCGTCGGCCGGGCGCGGTGGCGCAGGTGTCGCCCCGGTGGCTGCGGTCGTCGCGGTCGGGGCGCCAGGCGCGGGCGCTGCCGCGGAGGTCGGCGCGAGCGAGAACTCCCGTGCCGACGCGAGGCCCAGATCCACATGGCTCGTCACCAGGGTGATCCCGCCTGTGGCCGCATGCTCGCCGATCAGCACCGCCACAAGGGCCGCGGAGGCGCGGTCGAGCGAGACCGTGGGCTCGTCCAGGAGCCAGACGGGCCGGTCGGTGAGCAGGAGCCGGGCAAGCCCCAAGCGCCGCTTCTGCCCGGCCGAGCACTCCGCCGCGGGCCGCTCGGCCATATGCGCAAGCCCAAAGCGGGAGAGCGCGCTCTGCACGGCCGCCCCTGCATCGCCCTGCCCCCGAAGCGGCATTCCCAGCCGGGCCCAGAGCACCAGGTTCTCCGCCACGCCGAGCGCGGGTTTGACCGCATCGAGATGGCCTGCGAAGGCGACCTGCTCGGCAAGGGCTGCCCCTGCCGCCGGCCGGCTCCCCTCGAGCCGCATCTGCCCCTCGGCCGCCGGGATGAAGCCTGCGAGCACGCGCAGGAGGCTCGATTTGCCGGCGCCATTGGGCCCTGTCACGAGCAGCGTCTCGCCGGGTGCGACGCGGAACGAGAGCGGCCCGCACACGACGCGCCCCCCGCGCCGACAGACCAAATCCTCCACCACGAGCGTCATGGCCAGCGCGTTAGCCGAGCGGGCGCGCCGGGGCAATGGCGCTTGGAGGCCGCGGGCCGCCCCGCTAGGCTCCGGCCGTTCGGGGGGCGTGGGTTCATGGACAAGATTTTCGGGATCATTTTCACCGAGACGCCCTGGTGGCTGCTCCTCGGCCTCGCGATCTACGGCCTTTCCTGGAGCGTCTACGGCGACCTCTGGAAACCGGGCAGCGAAGCCGCCACGGCCCGCAATCGCTGGTGCCGGGACCTGCGCGAAAACTACTGGTCCAACTGGTACGACCGCCAGCTCACGGCCGCCCTCAATTGGATCGACGGCAAACTGGGCGACGACGTCGATGAAAAGGCGCGCCCCTACGCGACCTGGCGCAACCGTCCGCGCATGGCCTGGTTCGGGCGCCGGTTCGGCGGTCAGAAAGATGCGTGGTTATCCAGGGGCGGTGGGGCGCCGCTTTCGCGAGGGTCGCGCGGCGATGTGTGGCCGTCCAAGGCCTGTCAGCGCGCCTGGAGCTTTCCGCTTTTCAACATCGTCATGGCGGTCGCAGTAGCCTATCCAATCGGGCTTTTGCTTCTGCAGTGGGTGGTGACGGGCGACCCAGCCCGCCTCGGCACCGTTGTCGTGATCGAAAGTGGCCCACCCGCGCTTCTGCGCTGTGCGATCCCGGTCTCGCTTGTCTTTGGCGTCGTAATGATGCTCTCTACTGCGCAGCAGCCAGAGCCCCGAGACCGACTAGAGCGGAATCCCATCAATCTGGATCGTAGCCGCATGCGGTGAAGTAGTTTCGGCATTCGGTCGGGGTGAAGAGATCGACGATGCGGCCGATGGCGGACCAGAGGCCGTCGACGGTT
>JBCCLX010000457.1:0-3321 GCA_039026635.1 Pseudomonadota bacterium | reverse complement strand
GCTGCTGATCGCTGAAGTCAACAAGGGCACGCTGGCCGTCGACGCCACGGCCAAGGCCCTCACGGCCGCGCGCGCCCTCGGACCGGTGACGGTGCTCGTCGCCTCGGAAGGCTGCTCGGGCGGCGCTGCGGGCGAAGCTGCAGCGCTGGAAGGCGTTGCCAAGGTCCTCTGCGCCGACGATCCGGCCTATGCCAATCAGCTCGCCGAGCCGATGGCAGCGCTCGTTACCTCAATCGCGGGCGACTACACCCATATCATCGCCCCGGCGACGGTGTCGGCAAAGAACCTGCTGCCGCGTGTCGCCGCGCTCCTCGACGTCATGGTCATCACCGATGTCCAGGAGATCGTCGACGGCGAGACCTACGTGCGCCCCATCTATGCCGGTAACGCGATCCAGACGGTGAAATCGGCGGATGCGACGAAGGTCGTCTCGGTGCGCACCGCCTCCTACGATGCGGCCGGCGCCCAAGACCCCGCCCCGGTCGAGACGATCACGCCGACCGCCAATCCGGGCCTTTCGGAATGGGTCGAGGACAAAGTCGTCGCCTCGGACCGTCCGGAACTGACCTCGGCCAAGATCGTGATCTCGGGCGGGCGCGGCGTCGGCTCGTCCGACAACTTCGCCCTGATCGAGAAGGTGGCGGATAAGCTGGGCGCTGCCATGGGCGCCTCGCGCGCCGCGGTCGACTCGGGCTACGCGCCCAACGACTGGCAGGTGGGCCAGACCGGCAAGGTCGTCGCACCGGATCTCTACATCGCCGTCGGCATCTCGGGGGCCATCCAACACCTCGCCGGCATGAAGGACAGCAAGGTGATCGTGGCCATCAACAAGGACGAAGAAGCCCCGATCTTCCAGGTGGCTGACTACGGCCTGGTCGGCGATCTCTTCGAGGTGCTGCCCGAGCTCGAAGGCAAGCTCGGCTGAGCCACATGACCCAACGGCGAAAGGGCCCGCGATCCGCGGGCCCTTTCTCGTTCTGGCGCCAGGCGCTCAGGCGAACTCCCAGAACCCCGGCGAGCTTTCGACCAGCGTGTCGATCAGCGGCGCGACCAGCGCCACATTCTCCGGACTCTGGGAAAAATCCCGCATGATCTCGCCCCGGGGCCGGCCGATATCGAGCTCGTTGATCCAGAAGGCCACGCCTTCCGGGTCGCCCTCCCGCTCCAGCACGCTCATGTAGAAGGTGTTGATCAGCTCTGGATTGGACAGATAGTCGGGGTCCTCCGGGTCGATCGCATTGCCGAACTTCTGCTCGAACTCGGCGTTGTTCAGGAAATCCCCGCCGATATCGGCATAGACCCGTTGGGGATCCTGGCCGCCCGCGATGCGCTGCTCGGCTTCGTCGACCCAGAAGTTGAAGCCCACGAAGTCGAACGCCCCGTCGCGATCAAGCGCCGCCTCGTAGAGCCGCGCCACTCGTTCGACCGTCTCGGGCGCCTCCGCCCCAGGGCCAGGCGTGGGCCCAGGCGTCGGATCTGGCGTCGGACCAGGCGTGGGCCCCGGGGTGGGATCAGGCGTGGGACCAGGCATCGGGTTCGGATCGGGCGTCGGGTTGGGGTTGGGGTTCGGCGTGGGGTTGGGATTGGGCGTCGGGTTTGGGTTGGGCGTCGGATTGGGCGAGGGCGCCGGTTCATCGTTATCGATGATCGTGCCCGAGACAGTCTCCGTCGAGACAAACACCTCCGCACGCGTCGCCGTACTGCTCGCCGAGACGATGCGGATCTCGAAGCCCTCATCGGCCTCATCGTCCATATCGTCGAGGGTCATGACCTCCAGTTCTTGGATCGGCGCAGCCGCGTCGAGCAGCACGGTGCCACTCGTCGGCCCTGTAAAGTCATTGGGCGAGACCGGCTCTCCGCCGCTGCCGACAACCTCCCAGCTCACCGACTGCGTACCCGTACCGACGAAACCGATTGCAAAGGGGAAGGGGATCCCCTCCTCCACCGCGCCGTCAGAGCTTGTGAAGAAGACCGAGGAGGTGACCGGCTCCTCCGGGCCGGAGACGGTGCCGCCGGGGCTGAGGACAAAGTCGAAGGCAGCCGCCGCCTCCGCGCCGCCATTGCCGGGCGAGCCTGGCTGACCGGGTGAGCCATCGGGCCCAGGATTGCCGAAGAGGACGCTCCCGCCGCTCCCACCGGGCCCCGCCAGCCCGCCTAAACCAAACAAGGTCCCCGGCGCCGGGATCGCCTCGGTGTTGTTGTTCACAAGCGGCGTCTCGAAGGTCAGCGCGCCGCGATTGATGATCACTGCCGCGAGCGCCAGGCTGCCGCCATCACCGCCGCGACCCCCATCGCCGCCATCGCCGCCACGGTCCCCTGTGCCAGCAAGACCGTTGCCGCCGCGCCCGCCGTTGCCACCGTCCCCCGGCGCGCCGCCACGGCCCGACTCGAGCGTGTATTGATCGGTGAACACGTTGCTCAACGTCAGGGCGCCGCCCGCCTCGTTGGCGAGGATCGCCACCTCGCCGGCGCCCCCCCCATCGCCCCCGTCCCCGCCGTCGCCACCATCGCGAAAGCCGAAAGCCGCGCCCGCCAGTCCGGTGCCACCATCGCCGCCATCGCCGCCGCTGCCGCCGTCTATGCCGATGCTGCGAAACCGGACCTCCTCCAGCATCAGCGTGCCGAAGTTCCGGATCATGGCCGCATCGCCACCGTCCTCGCCATCCTCGCCTGGCTGCCCCGGTCCCCCATCGGCGCCATCGGCACCGTTGGTCCCATCGCCCCCGCGTGCGGCATCCTCGGTGATCTCAAGGGCGCGCAGGGTCACATCGGCGCCGGCACCGACCTGCAAGAAATCGAGGAAGCCGGTATAGACAAGCGTCACATCCGGCAGCGTGTCGCCATCCGTGTCCCCATCGATGAGCAGCACATCCTGATCGACCGTGATCCGAAAGGGCACGGTGATCTCGGTGATCCCCTCCGCGAACCGGATGACATCGGGGCCTGGCGTCGCTGCCGCCAAGGCGAGCGCCTCGCCCAGGCTCAAAAGCCCATCGCTCGCATTGTTGCCGAACACGGAGGTTGTGACGATGAGAGGTTCCATTACTGAGCCCTTCGCTGGTCTGCACGACGATGACCAAAAAGGAACAGGCCATCAAAAAGACGAGGATGCCAGAGTTGCCGAAACCTCGGCCCCGCGCAAACCCAGAGAACGTGACGCAAGACCGCCCCTCGGCTGCGCCCCTGTGGCCCGAATGCGCAGTCTGCCAGCGGCTCTGACACGGTCTGAGGCCTCTGCAACCAGGTCGCTTGCCTTCGACGGATCTCGCGATCTATAGTTTTTGTGCAGCGCACAACAAAAGCAGACGGCCTCGGAGCCGC
>JBCCLX010000456.1:0-3324 GCA_039026635.1 Pseudomonadota bacterium | reverse complement strand
TCATCGCGCTGAGCGCCATCTGCACAGCGGCGTTTGCACTGATCGCCACGTTTACGTTCGGCGTCGCGTACTGGGAGCGCTTTCTGGAGAAGCTTGCCGGCAACATCGAGATGCTCGAGGGCTGGGAGGCCATGATGATCTCCGCCTACGCTCTCGGACGCGCCTGGGGTTTCGATCCGGCCGGCGCCTTGATCATCCATGCGCTCCTTTCAGCATTCACTGCCGTTCTCCTCATCGTGGCCTTTTGGCGAGCACCGCGGAGCGACGCCAGTCTCGCGCTGCTCTGTCTCGCGCTCCCGTTCCTGCAGCCGCGTCTGCTCTACTATGAGAGCGGTCTCCTGATCGTGGCCTTTGTCTATCTGTGGCGCTCAGGCGCGTCCTCGAATTGGCTGGGGCGCGCGACCCTTCTGTTCTGTTGGTCGGCGCCGCCGCACTTGCTCCACACGTTTTTTGGCCTTTCGTCGGGGCCGGCTTATGCGGCGGTCCATTTTGCCGCGATCCTCTACGCAGCGCATTGCTCCATCGCCGATCAGAACCACGTGGTTCGACTGCGCGGCACTAGAACACCTTGAGAAAGGCAGCTCTCTTCCTACTCTCTTCGTGGAGCCATTACGGAGACTCGAATGC
Organism: Pseudomonadota bacterium; assembly: GCA_039026635.1. Lineage (GTDB taxonomy): Bacteria > Pseudomonadota > Alphaproteobacteria > Rhodobacterales > Rhodobacteraceae > Thermohalobaculum. Next base: position 2,697 of record JBCCLX010000456.1, on the reverse strand, counting down.
TGTCGCGTCGTGCCCTCATTGCCGCTCTTGCCCTCAGCCCCGTTACGCTGCTCGCGGGGGAACTGACGGCGCATGATTTTGCCTTCCCTGGCATCGAGGGTGGGCTCGTGCGCCTGGCGGATTATGCCGGCCAGCCGATCCTGGTGGTCAACACGGCGTCCCGCTGCGGCTTCACCTATCAGTATGACGGGCTGCAATCGCTCTATGAGCGCTATCATGACCGCGGCCTCGTCATCGTCGGCGTGCCCTCCGATGACTTCAACCAAGAGCTGTCGGACGAGGCCGCCGTGAAGGCCTTCTGCGAAGCCAACTTCGCCATTCAGTTCCCGATGACCGCGATATCTTCGGTCACCGGCACGGGCGCCCATCCGTTCTATGCCTGGGCGCGGCGTGAAGTGGGCCCGGGCGGCGCGCCTCGGTGGAACTTCCACAAATATCTGATCGGGCCGGAAGGGCGCCTGGCGGGGTCATTCGGCACCCATGTGGAGCCGACGGGCCGCGAGATCACAACGATGGTGGAAAGCCTGCTACCCCAGGGCTGAGTAGCGCGGTGTTGGCCGACGAGCCGGCCTGCGCCTGAGGCTGTTTCAGAGAATGTTGAACGCGTCGCCCGGGCTTCGCCGCCGCTCGATCCCCTGGCTCGGCGTACTGCCTGGGGGCACGAAGACGTAGCTGTCTCCGCGCTGATAGACTTGAGCGCAGCCCGTCTCCCCGCCGCCCCAGTTCGAGTCCCACTGCCGGCACAGCACACCCTCGGCATCGACGTCCCAGCGGCCGCGCGTTCGGTTCAGCGTCTTGTTGGCGCGGTCGCGGGCAACGCCCGTGAGGCTGCCATCAGCGCCCACATAAACGTGCCAGCGCACCTCGTCACTGCGATGGCTGAGCGTTGAGTCCCGCAGGAAGAGCTCGACCTGTGTGCTGTTCAGGGGCTGATAGAGATCGGTGGTGGGCGCATTGCCGAGCGGCAGATCGCTCTGCCCCGTATCCTTGACCGCAGTCTCGAGGCAGCCACCGAGGAGCGCCACAACGGCCATGGCCGGCAGCCAGTGGCGCGAAGAAAGACCCCGGTGTGCAGAGCCGCTCAGAGCCCGAGTTCCTGGCCGAGCTGGCGCAGATCCGCGAGCCGCTGTGCCTCTCGAACCTTCCGCTCTTCGGCCGCCTCCGCCACGGCCGTCTCGGCCGAGGCAATGCGGGTGTCGAGCCAGTCACGATCCACGGCATCCGCCTCTGCGGCATCCTCGGCAACGAGCCCCACCTCCTCGTTCGTCACCTCGACAAAGCCGCCGGTGACGACGAAGCGGTGCGTGGCACCACCAACCATAGCAGTGACCACGCCGGGGCGCAGCGAGGTGAGGAACGGCGCGTGTTGCGGCATCGCAGTCAACTCGCCCTCGGTACCGGGCAAGGTGACCGCCTCCACCGCCATGGAGACGAGCTTCTTCTCGGGGCTCACCAGCTCGAAGGTCATCGTATCGGCCATGGGGCTCTCCGTTGGGGCTACGCGCCCGTTCGTGCGGTGTCCTCAATCGTGCCGCGACGCGTGGCGCGGCAGTTGCGGGCCCCTTCGGACCCGCAGGGCGGCCTCAGGCTGCCTCGGCCATCTTCTCGGCCTTGGCGATGGCGGAGTCGAGATCGCCGACCATGTAGAAGGCGGCCTCCGGCAGATGATCCACCTCGCCGGCGCAGAGCTTCTTGAAGCCCTCGATCGTCTTCTCCAGCGGCACCTGGACGCCCGGCGAGCCGGTGAAGACCTGGGCCACGTCGAAGGGCTGGCTGAGGAAGCGCTGCACCTTCCGCGCGCGGGCGACGGTCAGCTTGTCCTCTTCCGAGAGCTCGTCCATGCCGAGGATCGCAATGATGTCCTGCAGCGCCTTGTAGCGTTGGAGGATCGACTGCACCTGGCGGGCCACGTTGTAGTGCTCCTCGCCCACGACCTGCGGGTCGAGGATACGCGAGGTAGAATCCAGCGGGTCCACGGCCGGATAGATCCCAAGCTCCGAGATCGCGCGGTTGAGCACGGTCGTCGCATCAAGGTGGGCAAAGGATGTGGCCGGCGCCGGATCGGTGAGGTCATCCGCAGGCACGTAGATCGCCTGCACGCTCGTGATCGAGCCGTTCTTTGTCGAAGTGATGCGCTCCTGCAGCGCGCCCATATCCGTCGAGAGCGTCGGCTGATAGCCCACGGCTGAGGGGATACGGCCGAGAAGCGCCGACACCTCGGAGCCCGCCTGCGTAAAGCGGAAGATATTGTCGACGAAGAAGAGCACGTCGGTCCCGGACTGGTCGCGGAATTGTTCGGCAAGCGTCAGACCGCTCAGCGCCACGCGGGCACGCGCGCCCGGCGGCTCGTTCATCTGGCCATAGACCAGCGCCACCTTCGACTCCGCCAGGTTATCCTTGTTGATAACGCCGGCGTCCATCATCTCGTAGTAGAGATCGTTGCCCTCACGGGTCCGCTCACCGACGCCGGCGAAGACCGAATAACCCGAGTGCACCTTGGCGACGTTGTTGATCAGCTCCTGGATGAGCACCGTCTTGCCCACGCCGGCACCGCCGAAGAGGCCGATTTTACCGCCGCGCGAATAGGGCGCCAGCAGGTCGACGACCTTGATGCCGGTGACCAGGATCTCGGCCTCAGTCGACTGGGCCGCGAAGTCCGGGGCGGCCTGGTGGATCGGGCGCTGCTCCGTCGCGTCG
>JBCCLX010000455.1:0-3334 GCA_039026635.1 Pseudomonadota bacterium | reverse complement strand
TCACAGTGCTCCGCGGCGTCAGGTGGCACCCAATCCGCCTCGAAGATCAGGCAACTTGAGACAATCACATCGGCCTCCAAGCGCGGGGCCACGAGGGCGCCTCGGCGCAGGCGACGGATCTCGTGGACATGCTCGCGGCCCAGCATCGGCGCCTGGGCCATCTGTTCGAGCATGCGCATCACACCGCCGGGCGCGACGTCGTCGACGAGGTGAACGATCTTTCGGGTCATGGTCCTCTTCCTTTCCGGTTCGAGAGCAGCGGGGATCAGGCCAAACGACCGCGGCCTATGAGAGCCAAGCGTTCGGCAACGGCGTAGCCCTTGCGACCAAAGGCTGAGAGCAGGGTCGCTGCAGCGAACGTGCTGCAGGTCTTTGCCGGCTCGGCGAGAAGCGGTCGGCGCGAGAGGGCCAGCGCACGGGTCACAAGCCCCAGCGCAAGGCGACCATCGCGTTGGGACACCGCACGGCGCGCGAGATAACGCAGCTGATAGGCCCGCGCGGTCGGCGCATGGCGCGCCACGAAGCCCGGCGCGATCTCGGCCATGCGGGCGATCATTCGCTCCCAACTCTCGTACTGTTTCTCCAGGTCGGCCGAGAGCCCGCCGGGGTTTATGCGGTAGCGCGTGAGCAGCCCCGGCACCCCCTCGATCTTCCAATCGGTGCTGAGGATAAAACGGGCCCAGCACTCGATATCCTCGGACTGGCGAAAGCGCTCATCGAACCACCAAAGGCGGCTGTCGTGAAGCGGGCGCCAGGCGATCTGATCGAAGGCCTCCCGGCGCACGACCGCGGCAGAGCCATTGCCGATCGGATTGCGGCAGAGGACGTCGAGCGCGGTGATGCCCGTGAGCTTGGGCGATTGCGCAAGCCGGAGGGGCCGGCTCTCAGCATCGATGAAGCGCGAGCCGGCAAAGCTGATGCCCACATCGGGATTGGCATCGAGATGGGCGACATGGGCCGCCAGCTTACGCGGCTCCCAAAGGTCATCGGCATCGCAGAAACCCACATAGGCCCCCCGCGCGGCCAGCAGCCCCCCGTTGCGCGCGCCCGCAAGGCCGCGGTTGGCCTGGCGCACCAGGCGGATGCGCGGGTCCTCAAAGCGGGCGACGACCTTGAGCGTCTCATCGGGCGTGCCGTCATCCACGACAACGATCTCGAAATCGGTGAACGTCTGCGCCAGCAGGCTCTCGAGAGTCTCGCCGATCGTGGCGGCGGCCTTGTAGGCGGGCACAACGATCGAGGCGCGTGGCGCGGATCCGGGGCGTTCGGCAGAGCGGATCATCGGGTCTCTCCGTGCTGGTGATGGATCAGGCAAAGAGCCGGCGGCGCAGACCTGCCGGCAGGAGCGGCGCGAGGAGCGAGCCGCCAAGGGTGAGCGCGCCGCGGCGCGGAATGTCGAAGAAGGCCCTGGGGCTGCGACGCAGGCCTTGGAGCGCCAAGCGCCGCGCCAGACGCGGGTCGCTCTGCATGCGCAGCGCCCGGCGGGCGAGGTAGCGCAGGTGGATCGCTTCCGCCCGGCGCCCGGTCGCCCGGTCGATCGGGGCGCGCTTCGCCGCATGCTCGAGCGTCTGCCGCCAACCCAGACGCATCGCCTCGAGATCAGCGGAGAGACCGCCATCGCAGGTGCGATAGTCGACGAGCACCTCATCGATGCCCTCGATGCAGGCCTCCGCAGCGACAAGGCGCAGCAGCAGGTCCACATCCTCATGATGCACAAGCCTTTCGTCGAAGCCGCCGATGCGCCGGAGCACATCGCGCCGAATGGCCAGGTTCGAGGTCGTGCAGACCGGGTTCTCCCCCAAAAGGACCGAGGCATCGAGCGGATGCCGACGGATCATGGAGGTCGTGTCCGGTCGATCCGGATCCGTGCGAAAGAAGCGCACGCGGCCGTAGAAGGCGGCGCAATCCGGGCGCGCGGCAAACCGCTGAGCCAGCCGCTCCAAGCGGTGTGGCCGACAGAGGTCATCCGCATCCAGAAAGGCGATGATGCCGCCGCGGGCCAGCCCGAGGGCGCCGAGGTTGCGCGCCCGGGAGGGGCCTCCGTTGCGGACACGGGCGACGCGGATGCGCGCGTCCTCTTCCGCCGCCGCGGCCAGGATCGCCGGCGTCTCATCCGTCGAGCCATCGTCGACGATGATCAGTTCCCAGCGGCGCCAGGTCTGCGCCTGAACGCTCGCGAGGGTGGCCGGCAGATGGGGTGCTGCATTGTAGCAGGGCATGACGACCGAGATCTCTGGATCCGACATGGGCTCAAGCCTCCTGAACAGGGGAACGGCGTGGGAAGGCGGCGGCGATGGCAGGCCAGGCGGCGCTGAGCTGCACGACCGTGGCGATCACAACCTGGGTGATGGCAATCGCCATCAGCCCATGGGGCGCGGCGAGGGCCGTGCCGAGGATGAGGCTTGCGGCGAGCCCTGCGGTGACGAGGAACTCGCGGCCCGTCCGTGCCTCTGCGCGCAGCGCCTGGGCCGCCCCCGACCAGAGGATCTGAGGCACGGCCATCAGGCAGAGGACGCTGACGAGCGCCGTAGCCTCGGCCCAGCGTTCGCCGAAGAGGAAGGGGACGTAGACGGGCGCGAGGGCCGCCTGGACCAGGACCATCGGCACGAGCAGGACAAAGGCCACCCGCATCGCCCCGCCGAGCGCCTGCCTAAGATCGCGCGCCCTGCTGAGATGGGGGAGCAGCACCAGCGAGAAGGCCTGTGCCGCCGAGGTCGCAAGCCCCAGGCCCGCGTTGAAGGCGAAAAAGTAGATCCCAAGCGCTTCCGGGCCGAGCAACCCGCCGATCACGAGCTTGTCGGCATGCAAACGCAGCGCCTTCACGAGCTCGATCCCGATGACGGGACCACCATAAGTGACGAAGGGCCGAATCGCCGCGCGGGGGACGCAGCGGTCAGCGCTCCACGGCCGCAACCGGCGCATCCCGATGAGCCAGACCGGCGCCGAGAGCAGCTTGGGCAGCACGATGGCGAGGGGATGGGCCGTGATCAGCACGAGAGCGACGGTCAGCAGGTTCTGCACCACGACCTGCGCCCCGGCGATGCCCGCCGTCCCGGTCATCCGCCCTTCGCGCATCGCGAGGGCGGCCTGCACGACACCGCCCGGAATGAAGAGGTACTCGAGCGCCAGGACCGCAATCATGCCGCCGACGAGCGCATCACCATCGCTCGCCAACCAGAGGCCCGCGAGGGCGATCTGCGCCGCCGTCAGCCCAGCGCACCAGAGCCACATCAAGCGATGAGCCTGCCGACAGGTCGCCTCCAGCGCGGCCTGAGGCGCCGTGATGATGCGCTGGCCCGCGCCGGTCTCGCTCAGCGCCTTTAGGATCTCACCC
>JBCCLX010000454.1:0-3368 GCA_039026635.1 Pseudomonadota bacterium | reverse complement strand
TCGCCGGCGTAGCGGATGGTGCCTTTGGCGGGCTCGACCAGCTGCAGCACCGCGCGGGCCGTCGTCGTCTTACCGCAGCCGGACTCGCCGACGAGCCCGAAGACCTCGCCGCGTGCGATGGAGAAGCTGACGCCCTGGACCGCGTTCACATGGCCCACAACGCGCTGCATAAGCCCCGCGCGAACAGGGAAACGGACGTGCAGATCCGAAACTTCCAGAAGCGGCGCGCTCACGATGCCACCGCCATGGTCTTGCTCACAGCCTCGAGCGGGGCGTGACAGGCCACGATACGGCTTTCTGCGCGCACCGGCGGGGGCATCGTTGTGCGGCAGATCTCGCCTGCGTGCGCACAGCGGGGATGAAACGGGCATCCTGTGACAGGGCGCATCGGATCGGGCGGCGCGCCGGGGATCGGCTTCAGGGCTGTGCGGCGCTCCGTGTCGAGACGCGGCACGCTGTCGAGCAGGCCGCGGGTGTAGGGATGGGCCGGACGGGCATATAGATCGGCGGCCGAGGCCTCCTCCACCACATGGCCCGCGTACATCACGCTGACCCGATCAGCATAGCGCGCGACGATCCCGAGGTTGTGGGTGATGAGCACGAGGCCGACGCCGTGCTCACGACAGAGCCGGGCGGTGAGCGCCAGGATCTGCGCTTGGATGGTGACGTCGAGCGCCGTCGTCGGTTCATCCGCCAGGATCAGCTTGGGCTGACAGGCCAGCGCCATCGCGATCATCACGCGCTGGCGCATGCCCCCCGAGAACTGATGCGGAAATTGGGAGAGCCGCCGCTCCGGATCGGCGATGCCCACCTCGGCGAGGAGCGAGGCCGCAAGCTCGCGCGCCTCGCGCCGGGACAGCCCAAGCTTGAGCCGCATGCCCTCCGTCAGCTGCCGGCCGATGGAGAGCACGGGGTTGAGGGAGGTCATCGGCTCTTGGAAGACCATGGCCATGTCGCGCCCGCGGATCTCGCGGAGCTGCTCGGGCGAGAGCCTGCCCAGGTCCTGCCCGTCGAAGATGACGCGGCCGCGCGCGATCGAGAGCTCTGGCGCCAGCAGTCCCATCACTGCAAGCGCCGTCAGCGACTTGCCCGAGCCAGATTCGCCCACAACTGCCAGCGTCTCCCCTGGCGCGACTTCGAGAGAGGCGTCCTTGACGAGCGGGTAGCGCGCCCCATCCCTCAAAAGCTCAACCGCCAGGGTCTCGACACGCAGCAGCGTCATGCTGGGTTAGGCCTCCTGCCTCGGCGCCGTAACGTCAGCCGGCCGCTTGCCGGATCGGTCACACCTGCTAGATTATCGATATCGATTTCTAGGACGCGCCCTCCCGATGTCAACGAACCGGCTTCCAGATTGGATCCTCTCGGCCCCGTCAGGCGGGATTGGTGGGCTGAAGGCGGATCGCGCCTATGACGCGCTCCGCCGGGCCATCCTCTTTCGCCTCCATGAGCCCGGCGATCAGCTGCTGGAACAACAGCTGGCGCATGGGCTCGGCTGCAGCCAGGGCACGGTGCGAGAGGCCCTGCTTCGCCTCGCCGAAGACGGGTTGGTGGAGCGGCGCGGCTATCGCGGGACGGTGGTGACCGAGACGACGCTGGCCGAGGCGGTTGAGATGGTGCGCGTGCGCCTCTCCATCGAACGCAGCGTCGCGATGACGCTCGCTCAGCAGGGTCTTGGCGATGGGGCCGAGGAGATCGAGCGGATCCTGGGCGAGATGGACGCAGCCCATGGGGTGGGCGATCTTGATCGGTCGAGCGTGCTCGACAGGGCCTTCCATGCCGCCCTCGCCCAGGCTGCGGGGCTCGGCCTGCTGCGCCCGGTCCTGCATCGCTGTGCGCTGCATATCCACCGCTTCACCCTCGGTGGCGTCGAGGTGCCTCGAGACTTCTTCCAGGAGGCCGGTGTCGGGGCGGAGCATCGGGCGCTGCTCGATGCCATCCTATCGGGCGGCGGCGAGCGGGCCTCCGCGGCGATCTCGGCGCATCTCGCCCAGGTTCTGCTCCGCTGGGCCCCGTCGCTGCATGACGCCGTGGGCGCGCAGGCCTTCGCCTTGCCCGTGGCGGCAGAGGGGCTGGCATGACCTGGTCCATCATCGCACGCGATCCGGAGAACGGCTGGCTCGGCATCGCGGTGGCCAGCCGCTTCTTCGCCGTCGGCGCGCTCGTCCCGCATCTGCGGCGCGATGCGGCGGTGGCGACCCAGGCCTTCGTCAACCCGCTCTGGGGGATCGAAGGGCTCGCGGCGCTCAGCTCCGGCCTGCCCGCCGCGGATGCCTTGGCCGCCCTCGTTGCTCGCGATCCGGGCCAGGCCCAGCGCCAGGCGCATATGATCGACACGCAGGGCCGCAGCGCGCGCCACACGGGTGAGGCCTGCGTGCCCTGGGCCGGGCATCTCTCGGGCGAAAACGTCTCATTGGCCGGCAATATGCTCGCTGGGCCCCAGGTGCTCGACGCCACGCTCGAAGCCTGGCTCGCGGGCGCGACTCTGCCGATGCCAGCACGTCTGCTCGCGGCGATGCAGGCGGGCGAGAGCGCCGGGGGCGACAAGCGCGGGCGCCAGGCCGCGGGCCTGCGCGTCCACCGCGGCGAGGACTATCCCTGGATCGACATTCGGGCCGACGATAATGCCGCCCCGCTCGACGAGCTTGAGCGCCTCTTGGCGGTGAGCGAGGAGCGATACGTCCATTTTGCCGAGAACATGGGGACCCGTGCGCGCTTTGAGGGCGTGACTGATCGCGCCCCCTTCGATGCCCGCATGGCGCGCCTGGAGGCCGAGCGTGCTGCAGCTGGTTGGACAGCCCCCACTCACGCAACGATACGCTAGAGCCCGCGTCACCATCGGCTGGCGCGCCCTGCGTCGCAGCGGTGGTTCTTGATCTATAGCCCTGGGACGGATCGGGCGCCGGGGCGCGAGGAAGCGAGATGAAACGCGGCGATTGGCGCGAGGTGGCCGACCTGGCGGGCCCTCTGGGCGCCACGATCGGGACAGCGGGGCTCGGCGCTCTGCTGGCGAGCCTGGCGGGCCTGCCGGCTGCAGCTCTCGTTGGCAGCGCCGCTGCCGTTGCGGCTTTCGCGCTATTCGGTGGGCGTGCCCAAGTGCCGGACCGTCTGCGCGACGGGGGCTTTGCGGCGATCGCTTGCTCCCTCGGCGCCGGGATCACGCCTGCGATCTTCGATGACCTGGCGCGCTGGCCGCTCAGCATCGCGATCCTCCTGCTCGCGCTCGCGGCGATGGTGGCGGGGGCGGTGCTGCTGCTCGAGCGCGTCTTTGGCCACGACCGTAGCACAGCGCTCCTGGCGGCCACGCCGGGGGCCCTCAGTGCGACGCTGGCCTTCGCGGCCGAGGGGCGGGGCGATGTGCGGGCGGTGGC
>JBCCLX010000453.1:0-3375 GCA_039026635.1 Pseudomonadota bacterium | reverse complement strand
TCGACGTTGACCGCTTGGATGACCCGCCAGTCCTCGTCCGTCACGTTCTCCACGGGCGTGCGAAAGCGGGAGCGTACGCCGCCTGCGGCATGGATGGCGACATGGAGGGGCCCGGCGTCTTCGATCTCGGCGACCAGCGCGGCGACGGCGGCGGGATCGGTCACGTCGCAGACCCGCGGCAGGACGCCGGGCGCGGCCATCGCGTCGAGCAGATCGGCCTCGATATCTGCGGCCCAGACCACGGCACCTGAGGCTCGGAAGCCCGCGACGAGCGCCTGACCGATGCCGCGTACGGCACCGGTGACAAGCACCTGTCGGTCGTCGAAGCGGATCTCCATGCCGGCTACTCGGCCGCCACAAGGCGGGCGAGATCCGGGTATTCGCTGAGGATCGCCTGGCGCTCGGCGCTGATCGCGCGGCCGTTCGTGCGGTTCGGTTCGTCGGCGCTCATGCCCTCGATCCGGTGGAAGATCCGGTGCTTGGCCCAGAAGCGCCAAGTGACAGGGAGGGCGGCCAGCACCTCGGTCAGCGCGTCATAGTTGGCCTTGGTCCAGACCGCCTCGAAAGCCGCGCGCTCGGGCCCCACGTCGTAGAACCCGTCGGCAGCGCCCTGCTCGCGCTTGCGCGCGGCCCGGAGCGCCGCGGTCGCGGCCTCGTCGAGGGTCCCATCTTCGATCACCACGCCGTAATCCGCATCCGCGCGCTCGGCAGAGACCCAACCGCAGAGGTGGTCGCGCAGCACTGCCATGGGATCGCGCTCCAGCGGGTCGCCCCAGCCCCCGGCACCGCCACAGGTCACGTGGATGACATCGCCGGGCCCGATCGTCACGATGTCGGTGTTGCCGAGATTGACCTCGTCGTTGCGCCCGGGGTTGCGGATGAAGCAGGAGGCCCCGCCCGCGCGCCCGCCGGCGATCCCCCAACCGGTGAAGCGCGTCCGGTCTCGGTTGCGTGCGGTCACACGGGTGTTGGGCGAGAGCGCCTCGAAGACGAGCTCGGTGCCGAGCCCGCCGCGGTGCCGCCCGGGGCCAGCGCTGTCGGTCGTGAGCCTGTAGCGATGCACGCGAATCCCGGCCTCGACCTCGTTGACCTCGACGGGCGTGTTCTTGAGGAAGCCCTGATTGGCGCCAGAGCCGTCCCCACCATCGCCCGCTGCGCATCCGCCCGAGCCGCCGGTCATGGGGTTGATGGCAGCCATGATCCTGCGGCCGGTCTTGGTGTCGATGGTGTTGACGTTCATGATCGGACCGCCCGAGCCGGGCGCGCCCATCATCCGGTCGGGTGCTGCTTGCGCAAAGGCGCCGAAGGTGAGCCCGTGCAGCCGGTTGCAGGAGAGCGTGCGCATGCCGACGGCGGCCGGGAACACCGGGTTGACGATGGTGCCCGAGGGCAGAATGCAGCGCACCGCCCGCGCCAGGCCCGAATTCAGATAGAGCCGCGGGTCTAGCGAGTAGAGCACATAGGTGACGCCCACCATCATCAGCACATGGCGCGGATCGCCGCCCGTCGGCATGTTGAGCGAGCTTTCGAGCTGCGGATCAGAGCCCCGGAAGTCGAGCACCAGCTCGTCGCCCTTGATCTCGAGCAGCAGGCGCAGGCGGCAGGGGAAGCCGCCAGGCGCGTCCTCGTCGATGAAGTCGGAGAAGTCGTAGCGCCCGTCCGGCAGGTCGCGGATGATGGCCCGTGCCTGGGCCTCGGAGTAGTCGAGCAGATCGCTCACGCCCTCGCGAAAGGTGTCGATCCCAAAGCGCGCAATCATCTCCTGGACCTTGCGTTCGCCCGTGTTGCAGGCGGCGATCTGAGCCTTCAGGTCCCCCCAGTTCTGATCCGGCGCGCGCACGTTCAGCAGAAAGATCTCGAGCAGCTTCTCGTCGATTACCCCCTCGTTCAGGATCTTGGAGGGCGGTAGGCGGATGCCCTCCTGGTGCACCTCCGAGAGCGTGCGCGAGAGCGAGGCGGGCACGGCGCCACCGACATCTGTGTTGTGGATATGGCCGACCGAGAAGGCGACGATCTCGCCCTGATGGAAGATCGGCTTCCAGATATGCATGTCGGGCGGATGGGTGCAAACATAGCCCGAATAGGGATCGTTGGTCATGCAGATGTCGCCGGGGCGATAGTCGTCGATCATCTCGATCGCGCGACCGTAGTTGAGTCCGACGAACCATGTGGCGCCCAGCTCTGTCGGTGTCGCGAAGGTCTCGCCTTCGGGCGTGGTGAGCCCGGTGGTGAAGTCCTCGGTCTCCTTCACGAAGGTCGAATGGGCCGTGCGGTAGAGCGTGTAGGCCATGGCCTCTGCCGCCGCGCGGGTGTGGTTCTTCAGGATCTCGAGGACCACCTTGTCGATCGGCATGGGGCTAGACCTCCGGGGTGATGATGAGATTGCTCCACCCGTCGACGCGCACGGCAAACCCGGGGGGCACGACGGTCGTGCAGTCGTCCTGCGCGACGATGGCGGGGCCTTTGAAATGCTGGCCTGCGGTGAGGTCGGCGCGACGGAAAAGGCTTGCCTCCTGCGCGCGACCGTCGAGCCAGACCGGCAGCCGCGCGGTGGGCTCTGCCTCAGAAGGCGCCTCCAGGGTTGGGCGAAGGTCGGGTTTTGGGGTCTCACCGGTGATCACGAGGCGAAGATTGACGATCTGCGCCTCGGCCTTGGGGTCGGAGTGGTCGTAGGCCCGATGATGCGCGGCGTGGAAGGCATCTGCGATGGGCCCGGTGCGGCCCGCAGTGATATCTGCGCGGTCGATGGGGGTCTCGATCTCGTAGGACTGGCCGCGGTAGCGCATGTCGGCACTCCATAGGAGCGTCGCCGAGCCCTCGAACCCCTGCTCTTCGCGCAGCCAGGCGATGGCGGCACGCTCAAGCGCCTCTGCTGCCGGCTCGAGCGTCGCGAAGGCGGCATCGTCGAGATCGAGGATCACGCTGCGGATGAAGTCGTTCCGAATATCCGCGATCAGCCCGCCATAGGCCGAAAGCACCCCCGGCGTTGGCGGTGCGATCACCTGCCCGACGCCGATCTCGCGGGCCAGGAGACACGCGGTCATCGGCCCAGCACCGCCGAAGGCAAGGAGCGCGAAATGGCGTGGGTCGGCCCCATGGCGGGAGAGGAGTTTCGAGACGCCGAGGAACATGCCGGAGACCGCGACGCGCAGTACCGACTCGGCGGCCTCCTGGACCGAGACGCCGAGCGCCTTTGCCAGCGGCGCGAGGGCGCGTTCTGCGGCCCGACGGTCGATGCTCACGGCGCCATAGCCAAGCTCCGCGGCGCCGAGCAGGCCGAGGGCGGCGAAAGCGTCGGTCACCGTTGGGCGCGTACCGCCGCGGCCGTAACAGGCGGGGCCCGGGGAGGAGCCGGCGCTCTCCGGCCCGACCTTC
>JBCCLX010000452.1:0-3375 GCA_039026635.1 Pseudomonadota bacterium | reverse complement strand
TCGAGCGCCGAGGTCGGCTCGTCGCAGATCACGATCTCGGGGCGCATGATGAGCGCGCGGGCGATGGCGACGCGCTGGCGCTGCCCGCCGGAGAGCTGGTTGGGATAGCCGTCGATCACGCGGCGGGGCAGGCCCACGAGATCGAGCATCTTCTCGACCTCGCGCCGCCATTCCGAAGGCTCGCCGACACCATGGACCCGCAGCGGCAGCGAGATCAGGGAAGCGATGGACTTGCGCGGGTTGAGCGAGGAATAGGGGTCCTGGAAGATCGGCTGGATGCGGCGGGCGCGGTCCTTTGGATGCGCCTCGGTGATGGGCATGCCGTCGAACAGCACTTCGCCCGAGGACGGGGCTTCGAGACCCAGCAGCAGCCGCGAGAGCGTGGACTTTCCACAGCCGGACTCGCCCACGAGCCCGAGCACCTCGCCGCGCTCGAGTTTCAGCGACACGTTGGAGACGGCGCGCAGCGGCTTGCGCGGTTGAAAGAGGCCCTGGCGGACGGAATAGACCTTCGAGACATCCTGCAGTTCGAGAACCGGGCGGCTCATTGGGCGGCCTCCGTGACGCGTTCGTGAAGCTCAAAGTGGCAGCGATAGGCGTGATCCGGGCTGGCGCCGGGTTTGACGGGTGCCGCCTCATGGCAGAGCGTGCTCGCATGGGGACAGCGGTCCCGGAAGGCGCAGCCGTGCACATCGCCGATGAGCGAGGGCACCACGCCCGGAATAGCACCCAGCCGGGAGCCCGGCGGCGTGCGGCCGGGCACGGGGATACAGTCGAGCAGACCGCGGGTATAGGGGTGCGTCGGCGCGTTGAAGACGGCCTCGGCCGTGCCGCGCTCCACGATCTCACCAGCATACATCACCGCCACCTTATGGGCGACGCGGGCGACGACGCCGAGGTCATGGGTGATCAGGATCATCGCCATGCCGAACTTGCGTTGGAGATCGGCTAGAAGGCGCAGGATCTGGGCCTGGATCGTCACGTCGAGGGCGGTGGTCGGTTCGTCCGCGATGATCAGCTCCGGCTCGCACATCAGTGCCATGGCGATCATCACGCGTTGGCGCAGACCGCCCGAGAGCTGATGCGGATACTGGCGGAGCCGGCTTTCGGCGGCGGTGATGCCCACGGTGTCGAGCAGCTCGATGGCGCGCGCTCGTGCTGCCGCTTTGTCGCCGCGACCGTGGCGCAGGAACACCTCCTCGAGTTGGTTCCCGATGGTGTAGGCCGGGTTGAGGGAGGTCATCGGCTCTTGGAAGATCATCGCCATACGGTCGCCGCGCAGGTCGCTCATCTGCCGGTTGGTGAGCGTCTGCAGATCCACGCCGTCAACAGCAATGCGTCGCGCCCCGCGGATCGCCTTGGAGGGCAAGAGATCCATCAGCGCGAGCGAGGTCAGTGATTTGCCGCAGCCGGACTCGCCCACAATGCAGAGCGTCTCGCCCTTCTCGACCGTGAAATCGATGCCTCGTACCGCATGCAGCATGCCCCCCGCGACGGGGATATCAACGGTCAGGCCTTCAACCTCCAGAAAGCTCACGAGCGGTTCTCCGGGGCTGAGAGATCACGCACACCGTCACCCAAGAGGTTGATGCCGAGCACCAGGATGAAGAGTGCGACGCCTGGGATGGTGATGAGCCAGGGATCGAAGAGGAGCATGTCGCGCCCCTCGGCGACCATCAGGCCCCAGGAGGGCGTGGGCGGTTGCACGCCGAGGCCGAGGAAGGAGAGCGCGGCTTCCAACAGGATCGCATGCGCCATCTCCAGCGTCGCCACCACGATCAGGTTGTTCATGATGTTCGGCATGATCTCGCGCGCGACGATCCACGGCACCGAACAGCCCACGGCGCGGGCGGCGGTCACGTAGTCCATACTTCGGATCTGCATCGTCGAGGCGCGCATGACGACGGCGAAACGGTCCCAGAGCAGGAGCCCGAGGACGAGGATGACCACGTCGAGCGAGGAGCCGACGAGGGCGACGACGGCGAGAGCGACTAGCACGACTGGCATCGCGAGGCGCACGGTGACGAGGAAGGTGACGACGAGGTCGACCCTGCCGCCGAAATAGCCGGCGGCCACCCCCAGGGCTGTGCCGATGATACCGGAGACCAGTGCCGTGCCGAAACCGATCAGAAGCGAGATCTGGGCGCCGTAGAGGAGCCGCGAGAGGTAGTCGCGCCCGAGGTGATCGGTGCCGAGGATATGGTCCCAGCTCCCGCGGTCGTACCAGACGGGTGGCACCAGGCGATTGCTCAGCGTCTGAGAGTACGGGTCGTGCGGCGCGATGATCGGGGCCAAGAGCGCCATCAGCACGCAGATGCCGAGCAGCACGGCCCCGACGGTGACGCCGCCATGCCCAAACACCTTGCGCAAGAAGATCCGGCCCGGCGAGGGGGCCGAGAGCTGCTCCATCCGCTCGTCGAGGGTTGTCATCGCCATGGCGTCACCCCACTCGCACGCGCGGATCGAGCCACGCGTTCAGCATGTCGGAAAGATAGGTCAGCACGATGTAGATCAGCGCGAAGACCAGGATCACGGCCTGCACGGTGGGCAGGTCGTTGCGGTTGATGGACTCCCAGGCGAGGTACCCCACGCCGTTGAGCGCGAAGATCGTCTCGACCACGATCGAGCCGCCGAGCATGAAGCCGAACTGCACGGCCGCGAGGCTGACGACCGGGATGATTGCGTTCCGGAGCGCATGCTTGAAGAGGACCGTGCTCGGGCGCAGGCCCTTGGCCTTGGCCGTGCGGATATAGTCCATCGACAGGACCTCGAGCATGCCCGTGCGCGTGAGCCGCATGATCGCCGGCGTCGCATAGTAGCCGAGGACGATGGTGGGCATCACGAAGTGCGCCCAGGTGTCGTTGCCCGAGGTCGGCAAGAGCCGCATGTTGACGTTGAGCACCACGATCAGGACCAGCGCGAACCAGAAGCTGGGCATCGCCTGGCCGGTCACCGAGAGCAGGAGCGCCAGCCGGTCGATCAGCGAGTTGGGCCGGATGGCTGCGATCACGCCCAGGGGCACGGCGATGACGATGGCGAAGACGATCGCGCAGGCGCCGAGCGTCATCGTCACCCCGATCCTGTCGCCGATCAGCGCCGAGACCGAGGATTTGAAATAGAAACTGTCGCCCAGGTCGCCTTGGACGGCGCGCCAGAGCCAGTCGACATATTGTATCGGGATCGGCCGGTCGAAGCCGTAGAACTCGCGGATCTGCTGAATGTCTTCGCTTGTCGCGGTCTCGCCCGCGATGGCGATGGCGGGATCGCCCGCGATGTAGAGCAGCCCGAAGCTGATCGCCGAGACGACGAGCGCCACGAGGATCGCCAGGCCGAAGCGTTTGGCACCATAGACCAACATTCTGCAGTCCTTACCCG
>JBCCLX010000451.1:0-3400 GCA_039026635.1 Pseudomonadota bacterium | reverse complement strand
CGGGGAGATCGCGGACAACCCCTACCTGATCCCCAGCCTGCGCCGCCTGTTGATCGACCATGCCCGCATCGGCCAGACCTTCTGGCGCGCCCATCCGCGCGAGGACACGGGACGGATCGAGGCGGCGGTGGCGCATCATGACGCCTTCATCGCCGCCTTCGAGGCCCAGGACGAGGAGGCGGCCGTGCGCCTGACCCGCGAGCACTGGGATCTCTCACGCCGTCATATCGAGCGCTATGTGCATCCCGATCCGCTGCCCGAAGAGACGCCGATGGGGGCCTGAGCGCCGCCCGCCTCTTGAATGCGGCGGCTTGATGTGCACAGTCTGTATACATGCAACGAACGGCCAAGGAGGCGGCGTTGAACTTCGACGGCATCTACACGCCCATCGTCACGCCGCACGATCCTGACGGCGCGATCGACAAGGCGACGTTCGCCAAGGTTGCCGAGCGGCTGATCTCGGCCGGTGTCCATGGCATCATCGTCGCCGGCACCACGGGCGAATACTACGCCCAGACGCTGGACGAGCGCATCGACCTGATGGGCCACACGGTCGATGTGGTGGCCGGTCGCGTCCCCGTCGTCGTTGGCACCGGCGCGATGCGGACGGAGGATGCGATCACCCTGGCGGTCGCGGCCAAGGAGGCCGGCGCCGATGCGATCCTGATCGGCACGCCCCCCTATGCGGTGCCCACGGGTCGGGAGAACGCACTGCATGCCCTGGCGGTCGACCGCGCCGTGAACATGCCGGTGATGCTCTACAATTATCCGGGCCGGATGGCCGCCGAAATGGACGAGGATTTCCTCGATCGCGTCGGCCGCTCACTCAATTTCCGCTCGATCAAAGAGAGCTCCGGCGACATCAACCGCCTGCACCTCCTGGCGCGCGACTATCCGCATATCCAGCTTCTCTGCGGGATGGACGACCAGGCGCTCGAGTTCTTCGCCTGGGGCGCGCGCGGCTGGGTCTGCGCCGGCTCCAACTTCGCGCCGGAGGCCCATATCGCCCTCTGGCGCGCCTGCGTGATCGACGGTGATTTCGCCAAGGGACGGCGCATCATGTCCGCCATGCTGCCGCTGATGCGCGTGCTCGAGCAGGGCGGTAAGTTCGTCCAGTGCATCCGCCACGGCATGGCCCTGCGCGGGCTGCCCGTGGGGCCCGTCCGCCGCCCTCTCCGAGATCTCGACAAGGATGAGAAGCGCGATCTGAAGGAGGTGGTCGAGGTCATGGACCGTGCCATCGCCGCGATCGAGGCCGGCTCAGAAGACCCCTCCGCGGCCCCTCAGCCGCAATCCGGCGCGGCATCCGAGGCCGTATCCGGGGCTGCAACGCCGCTCCGCCAGCGTGCCTGACCGCGAGGATCACCATGACCGACCTGATGACCCGCGCCGAATACGCAGCCCTCGCCGAGGATCTCGACATCCCGCGCACAGCCTTCGTCGACGGCGCCTTTCGCCCGGCAGTGGGCGGCGCGACGATGGCGACACTGAACCCCGCGACGGGCGCGCCCATCGCCGAAGTTGCCGCTTGTGACGAGCGGGACGTGGACTTTGCGGTGACCCGTGCGCGTCAGGCCTTCGGCGGCGGCGCCTGGTCCAGGATGCATCCGGCCGACCGCAAGCGGGCGCTGATCTATCTTGCCAAGCTCATGGAGCGGGAGCGGCACACGCTTGCCGTGATGGAGAGCCTCGACAGCGGCAAGCCGATCCGCGACTGCGCGGAGATCGATGTGCCCGAGGCCATCAACTGCCTGAAATGGCATGCCGAGGCCGCGGATAAGATCTACGACCGGACTGCGCCTGTGGGCGAGGAGGCCATGGCGATGATCCTGCGCGAGCCCATCGGCGTCGTCGGCCTCGTCCTGCCGTGGAACTTCCCGCTTCTGATGCTCGCCTGGAAGCTCGGGCCGGCGCTCGCCTGCGGCTGCTCTGTGATCGTGAAGCCGGCCGAGCAGACGCCGCTCACGGCGCTGAAAGTCGCCGAGCTTGCGCAGCGTGCGGGCCTGCCCCGCGGCGTCCTCTCGGTCCTGCCGGGCGATGGGCCCTCGGTTGGCCAGCCGCTGGGACTGCATCCCGATGTCGACATGGTCTCCTTTACCGGCTCCACCGAGACGGGCCGGCGCTTCCTGCGCTATGCCGCCGACAGCAACCTCAAGAAGATCAGCCTCGAATGCGGCGGCAAGAACCCGGCCGTGGTGTTGGAGGATGCCGAGGATTTGGATGTGGTGGCGGGCCATATCGTGAATGCGGCCTTCTGGAACATGGGGGAGAACTGCTCGGCCACCTCGCGGCTGATCGTGCAGGAGGGGGTGAAGGCGCCGCTTCTGGAGCGCATCCGCGCGCGGCTGCGGGATTGGCGCACGGGCGATCCGCTTGACCCGGCCAACCACCTCGGCGCGCTGGTGGATGCGGACCACCTCACGAAGGTGACCGGCTGGATCGCTCGCGGGCGTGAGACCGCCGAGGTGCTGGTCGGTGGCGAGGCGGACGGCCCCTTCATTCCGCCGACCCTCTTCGACGGCGTGGCGCCTGGAGATCCGCTGGCTCGCGAAGAGATCTTCGGCCCCGTCCTCTCGGTCATAACGGTGGCGAGCGCCGAGGAGGCCGTGGCCGTGGCCAACGACACGCCCTATGGGCTGGCGGCCTGCGTCTTCACCGCCCATGCAAAGCGCGGCATCCGGGCCGCCCGCGCCATCCGAGCGGGCACCGTCACGGTCAACTGCTATGGCGAGGGGGACGCGACAACGCCTTTTGGCGGCTACGGCCAGTCCGGCTTCTGGGGGCGCGACAAGGGGCTCGACGCGCACGACCAGTACACCGAGACCAAAACGATCTGGATCGACCTCTCTGACCCCGCGCCCTCCGGGGCGGTTGAGGGATGACGATCGGCTTCATCGGCACTGGCCATATCGCGGCGCCGATGGCCCGGGCCTTGGCGCGGCATGGGCACCGCGTTTGGGTCTCCGAGCGCAATGCCGAAACCGCGGCGGCCCTCGCCGCATCCCATCACGGGATCACCGTCGGGCCCAACCAGGGCGTGGTCGATGCGGCCGACACGGTTTTCCTCTGCCTGCGACCGCCCTTGGCGGCCGAGGTCGTCGCGCCGCTCCGGTTTCGTGCGGACCAACGTATCGTCTCTGTCATGGCAGGCGTGCCCATGGCCGATCTCGCTGCCTGGTGCGCGCCGGCCACGGATATCTCGATCACCATCCCGCTGGGATTTCTGGAGACAGGTGGCTGCCCGCTCGCCGTCTACCCCCATGGCCGCACGCTGGAGCCTCTTTTCGGTGCCGTCAATCCGGTGATCGAGGTGGCGAGCGAGGCGGCGCTTAACGCCCATTTCGCCGTCTGCGCCATGGTGCCGGGGCTCCTGCGCATGATGGAGGGCGGTGCGGCGTGG
>JBCCLX010000450.1:0-3451 GCA_039026635.1 Pseudomonadota bacterium | reverse complement strand
CTCGAGCCAGGGCTTGATGCTGGCGTGCTGGGCGTACCAATGCGTCAGATCCGGCACGAGATCCTTGACCACCGGCATATGCGGCAGCGGGTAGATCTTCACCGCGCCCTCGATCTCGTCCATCCCGCGAAGGCAGGCGAGGGTGTTGGTTCCGTCGATGTTCATGGCGCAGGAGCCGCAGATCCCCTCGCGGCAGGAGCGGCGGAAGGTCAGCGTCGGATCGATCTCGTTCTTGATCTTGATGATGGCGTCCAGAACCATCGGGCCGCAGTCGGCAAGATCGATGTAGTAAGTGTCGACGCGCGGGTTCTCCCCGGTATCAGGGTCCCAACGATAGATCCGGAACTCACGCAGGTCCTTGGCGCCCTCTGGCTTCGGCCAGGTCTTGCCGATCTTGACACGGCTGTTCTTGGGCAGGGTGAGCTCGACCATGTCGCTTCTCCTTCAGTCCTCGGCCCGGGCGCGCAGCACGAGCCCGGTATTATGAGCATTGCGGAACACCGCGTGGTAGCCGGCGTGTTCCAGAGCCTGCATCACATCCTCGCGCCAGAGAGGGGATGCCACGTGTTCGATCAGGATGGCGGTGGGGTAGAGGGCCGGATCGGCGTCGCGCAGGAAGGGCATGAGGACACGGTCCTCAGCCCCTTCCACATCGATTTTGAGCGCGGCGACGCTGGCGATCCCAGCCTCCTGGAGGCCGTCGAGCAGCGTCGTCGTCGAGACGGTCACCACATCGTCCACGCCGGCGACGAGCGATTGCAGGCGCTGGCTGAAGGCTGCCTCGGCCATGCGATCCGAGAGCGCGACCCGGCGTAGATCGACCGCTCCGACCTCGGCGGTGGTGAGGGACCAGGCGAGGCTGTCGGCCATGAAGGGGTCAGGCTCGAAGGCCAGCACCGACCGCCCGCGCGACGCAGCCCAGAAGCTGTAGCCGCCCGCATTCGCACCGATGTCGAGAAAGACGCCCGCGCCCGCGCCATGGGTGTCCAGGAAGGCAAACTCCTCGGCCTGATAGCGCTTGGGCGCCAGCAGCATCAGGCGCGCACTGTCAGAGCGGGCCGGATAGAAACGGAGCCTCAGACCGACGTAGGTGGCGTCGACCGGACCGCCGGTGAGCCGGTCGAGCCCGAGGGTGACGATGGCCCGGATCGTGGAGCGCAACACCGGGGCATGTCGCGCGATGGCGATCAGGGCGCTGCCGAGCACACCGGGCGCAAACCGACCCCAGGGCGCGGTCTCGATCATCGTGTCGGCCGCGCGACGGCGCAGGGCCCGAGTGACGGGGCGGCGCAGGCGTTTCTCGAGACGCTTCCAGAAACCGGGCTGGCCGAGGGCGTCCTCCAGCGTGGCCGGTCGCGCTTCGAGGGGTGCCGCCGCGCTCACGGCTTCACCCCGATGAACAGGCGCTCGCCACGGTTGAGCGCATGGTTGAAGACGTCCGGCTCGAGCGCGGGGAACTCTTCGAGCGACAGCCCGACCTGCCGGATGCGCTCGCGGATATCTCGGCCGTAGAACCGCAGATGGTCCGGGTCGCCATAGTAGCGCCTGGCCTCGCGCTCGGGCAGGCGGCCAAGCTCCAGCGTCTCCTCCCAGCCCTCTATGATCGGCAGGGTCAGGACCATGCGACCGCCGGGTGCGAGGATCCGCGCAAGCTCCGAGAGCGCGGCCCGGTCGTCCACATGCTCGAGCACATGGTTCGCGATGACGAGGTCATAGCTGGCATCCGGCAGCGCGATCTGGGTGATGTCGAGCTGCAGATCGAAGCGATCGTTGATATCGGCGGTCCGATAGACGCAGCCGGCGGCGCGGGCGATATCGCGCATCCAGGGCTCGGCGGCGAAATGCAGGATGCGCAATCCCGGGCGCAGCGGCATCGCACGCTTGATCCAGAGCGCCATCAGCCGGTGGCGCGGTCGGCTGTCGCAGGCGGGGCACCAGGTCTCCACCTTATGACGCACCGGCGCGAACAGGCCGCGGTAGCCGCAGATGTTGCAGTGCCGCGCCTCACGCCCCTCGGCGGCTTCGGCAAACCAGCGCTTGGCCTTCTCCACGCGCCAGCTGCGAATGCGCTCGATCTCCTCGACCGTGCGCATGCCCGGCGGCGGGAAGGCCGGCGGCGTGATCTCGGGCGCGGCCATGGCTCAGCGCTCCGGATACTTCTTCTTGAAGGCCGCGATCTTGTCCATCAGCCGGCGGGCCGCAAAGACGAAGAGCAGAGCACCCACGCCGGCCGCAACGAAGCTGGTCGCCATCTGCTGCAGGACGTGGGACCAGAAATCGGGTTTGGGGAACAGCGTCTCGACGGCGAGCGACCAGAAGGCCGCCATGACCGCGGCGAGACCGCCCGCGACCGGCAGGACAATGCGCTGGTTCGCGCCGGCTGAGGCCGCCTGCAGGGCGATGTAGCTGGCAAGCGCGATCGAAACGAGGATGCCTGCCATTGTCTGCCTCCAATCCCTCCAGTGCTTCACAGGGCCGCGCCCGCAGGCGCTGGGCCGGTTTGCTTAGTAGACGCGCGCCTTAGGAGCGATGCGCTTGAGCGGAATGCCGCCGGCGTTCTCGCCCGTCAGCGGGTCGGTGATCACGTGGCGGGTGCCGAAGGTCGTGTCGCCGGCCTCGTTGAGCCAGATCAGGCTGTGCTTGCGCCAATTCTCGTCGTCGCGGTCCTTGTAGTCCTCGCGCGCATGGGCGCCGCGGCTCTCGGTCCGGGCCTCCGCAGCATAGACGGTGGCGAGCGCGTTGGGCAGTAGGTTCGAGAGCTCAAGCGTCTCCATCAGATCCGAGTTCCAGATCATCGAGCGATCGGTGACTTTCACGTCCGTGAAGGTGCTGTTGACCTTCGTGACGCGCTCACAGCCCGAGCGCAGCGTATCGGCCGTGCGGAAGACGGCCGCGTCCTCCTGCATCGCGCGCTGCAGGTCGAGGCGCAGCTCGGCAGTGCCGGTGCCGCCATCGGCATGGCGCAGGCTGTCGAGCCGATCCATGGCCTTGTCCACCTCTTTGTGGTTCAGCTCCGGCAAGGCGGAGGACCGGTCTACGACTTGTCCCGCGCGGATGCCGGCGGCGCGGCCGAAGACCACAAGGTCGATCAGGCTGTTGGAGCCGAGGCGGTTGGCGCCGTGCACGCTGGCACAGCCCGCCTCGCCCACGGCCATCAGGCCAGGCACGATGCGGTCGGGATCGTTTTCGGTAGGGCTCAGCACCTCGCCCCAGTAGTTCGTGGGGATGCCGCCCATGTTGTAGTGCACCGTCGGCAACACCGGGATCGGGTCCTTGGTGACATCGACGCCGGCAAAGACGCGCGCGCTCTCAGAGATGCCGGGCAGACGTTCGGCCAGCGTCTCGGGCGGCAAGTGGTTGAGGTGCAGGAAGATGTGATCCTTCTGCGCGCCCACGCCGCGACCGTCCCTGATCTCCATGGTCATGCAGCGGGAGACGACATCGCGGGAGG
>JBCCLX010000449.1:0-3453 GCA_039026635.1 Pseudomonadota bacterium | reverse complement strand
CCCGCCGAAATAGATCAGCAGGATGAGCACCAGGTCGGGCACGCCACGCACGAGCGTCGTGTAGCCGCGCGCCGTCCAATCCGCTGCCAGATTACCCGAGAGCTTTGCCGCAGCCCCGATGGCGCCCAGCGCTGTCGCCAAGGCTAGGCTCAGGAGCGCCAGCGCGATGGTGACCGCCGTGCCCTCGGCCAACAGGGGGGCATATTCGATGAGCGCGTTCACCGCTGCGCGTCCCGAATGCGCCGGTCAGCAGCACCGGCGCCAGCGATCTGGGACTGGTGGGCGACCCACGCCCACCCCCGAGCCCGGGCGATCAGCTGCCGGCCCCGTAGATATCGAAGTCGAAGTACTTCGACTGGATCTCCTGATAGGTGCCGCTCGCCCGGATGGCTTCGATGGCGGCGCTGAAGCTGTCACGCAGCTCTTCCTCACCCTGTCGCACGCCGATGCCAGCGCCATTGCCGTGATACTCCGGGATCGAATAATCGGCGCCGAAGAAGGCAAAGCCCTCACCCGCTTCGGTTTTCAAGAACCCGTCCGAGATCGCGATGCTGTCGGCGACGATCACGTCGAGCCGGCCGGACTGCAGGTCGAGATAGGCTTCGTCCTGGGTCGCATAGAGGCGCAGCTCAACGCCCGGAAACTCGCCTTCCATGAAGGCCTGGTGCGTCGTCCCGCGCTGCACACCCACAACCTTGCCGGCCAGCCCACCGGCGCTGTCGGTCAGCCCTGCATCGACCGCCGCCACGAACTTCGCCGGCGTCTGGTAGTACTTCTCGGAGAAGTCGATGACCTGCTTGCGCTCCTCGGTGATCGACATCGAGGCGATGATGGCATCGCACTTACCCTCGATCAGCGCCGGGATGATGCCGTCCCATTCGGTCGCCACCATCGTGCATGACTTGCCCATCTCGCTGCAGAGCGCATTGGCGATGTCGATGTCGAAGCCCACCACCTCGCCGGCCGATGTCGTCTCAGAGAACGGCGGATAGGCCCCCTCCACGCAGATATCGAGGTCGGCGGCCAGAGCCGGGGTGGCGGCGAGGCAGACGGCGGCGGCGAGGAAGCGCTTCATGGCGATCTCCAAGAAAAGTTAACGATCTCCAATAGAAGCGCAGCCGCATCGCCGGCCGTCAAGCCACACAAAGGCGCAGATCGGGGTGATAGGTGGAGTTCTGTGGACGAGGCCTGGAAGGATCGGTAGCCTTTTACTGCCGGCAATTGCAGGCGCCGGCGCAGGCCTGAAGGGGAGGCCGAGGGCATGCTGCGCACCGCCATCGTCTTCGCGCTGCCGATCCTGGTGGTGATCAATCACTTCTACCAGATCACGGTGAACGACCTTTCGATCTGGAAGGGCGGCGGCATGGGCATGTTTGCAAGCTTCGACAGTCCGGCCGAACGCTTCCTAACGATTGAGATCGCCGGCGCCGGGGCGCAGGGCGCGCCGTTGCGCCTCAAGCCCGCCGGCAGCATCGCGCAGGCCGTAAGCGGGATGGTGACGATCCCGACCGATGAGCGCCTTGCTCGGATCTGCGCGCTCGTGGCCGACGGGGGCGTGATCAGCAACGACCGCATCTTCGGCGCAGGCGATGCCGCCCTCGCCGCCGCACCGATGCCGCAAAAAGTGCGCGAGCTGGGCCAAGCGGAGGCCACCCTGACGGTCTTCAACACAGTCTATGACCCTGAGACACAGCAGCTCGGTGCCGTCGTCCTCAACAGCGGGCAGTTCACGATCGCCGAGGGGGTCTGCGATGGTGCTTGAGCGTGTTCTCGACCTGCCCTTCCGCCTTCGCCTCGCTGTTCTGGCCGGCTATCTGCTCACCTTTTTCTATATCGAGCATGCGCTTGCGGATATGGGCGCCCAATTCGGCATCCTGCTCCTTATCCTGCTGCCGGCTCGCTATTTTTCGCTTGGCTTCTTCACCATCGTGATCGGCGGGACGATCCCGATGATCCTGAATTACTATGTGGCGGACAATCATGTCTTCCTGATCTACTATTTCGCCATCGCCTTTGCCCTGGCCTATGCCTATACGGATGACGGTGAATTCAGGACGGCGATCTATACCTACACCAAATTCCTCGTCGGCTTCCTCTTCCTCTTTGCCGTGATCCAAAAGGCGAAATCGCCCGACTATCTCTCTGGTGAGTTCTTCACGCTGACGCTGATGCTGGATGAGCGGTTCTTCGGGCTCAGTGCGGCCCTGATCGGGCATGAGGAGGCGATCGCCAATCTGCAGGCGCGGTTTGACTTCATCGACGCCTATCACAGCAACGATCCCGCGAACGCCACACCGGGCCCGTCCCGTCCGCTGATCTTGAACCAAGACCTCGTAGACCTCGCCCTCGTGCTGACCTGGGCGAACTTCGGCTATCAGGCGGCGCTCTGCCTGCTGCTGTTTGCGCGGATGCGCGCGCTCGTCTGGCTGAAGAACATCGTCAGCGCCAGCTTCATCGTCGGCACCTATCTGGTCGCCCCGGTCTATGCCTTCGGCGCGATGCTCTGTGTCATGTTCTATGTGCTGGCCGAGGTCGAACTGCCGCGCTTTCGAAATGTCTATCTCGTGCTCTTGGCGCTCATGACGGTGTACCATTTCGTCTTCGTCGGCCTCCTCCGGGCCTATGGCGTGCCCGCCTGAGGCGTGGGGCTCGGGCTTCTTCTCCTCGCGACCTGGAGCGTTCCAGACTGCGACAGCCAAGGCGACCGGGGGCCGTTGCAGGGCTCATCGCATCGCCAATGCTCGCAGATGCGGCAATTCGGGGCTGGCCTGAGAGGCGTGCGGGGTATATCGCTACGTCTCGGAATGAAAACGGTTTCCGTACCGAGGAGTGAGGATGGCAGACGTCAACCGGGGCAACCGCCCGCTCAGCCCGCATCTGACGATCTACAAACCGCAGTTGCACTCGGCCATGTCGATCTTCTTTCGCATCACCGGAGTGGGGCTGACCCTCGGCGCGCTGCTCACGGTCTGGCTCTTCCTGGCGGCTGCCACCTCCGACAGCTATTTCGCGACGGTCGAGTGGTACGTAACCAGCTTTATCGGCGATCTTATCATGCTCGGCAGCCTTGCCGCCCTGGTCTTTCACACCCTCGGCGGCATTCGGCACCTGTGGTGGGACACGGGCCGCGGCTTCACCATGGAGAAGGTACACAAGTCCGGCTACGCGATCCTCGCCGGCACCGCCGTCATTACCATGCTGATCGCCGTCGCGACCTGACGCCGGCACCTGAGGAGGCACCCAATGAGTTACCGCACCGCACGCGCCCGCGCGTCCTACCTCGGCTCCGCCCATGACGGCGTGCACCATTGGTGGTCGATCAAACTGTCGAGCTATGCGCTCGTGCCGCTGACGATCCTCTTCGTGATCCCGTTCTCAAGCGTGCTCGGTGAGGGGCGCGAGGCGATGCTCGCGCTCTATGCCCAACCCTTCCACGCCATCATCGCCTGCCTG
>JBCCLX010000448.1:0-3459 GCA_039026635.1 Pseudomonadota bacterium | reverse complement strand
GGCAGCGAGACCTACGAGACCTTCGCCGGCGATGTGGAGACGCCTGATCCGGGCGAGATCATCTTTGCCGATGACGAGGGAACCGCCCATGCGCGGCGGTGGGCCAATCGGCAGAGCAAGCGCTCCGCCGTGTCGCCAGCATCTCGACGGGCTCTGATCGTTGCCGAGGCCCTCCACGCCTCTGCGCCGACGGACATCACCGCTTTGGCCCATGCCCTTGGGGCGGCCCTAACGGCGTCTTTCGCTCAGGCGCCGGCAATCTCTCTCCTGCTCTCACCTGGCGAGATTTATGACCCTGCGCGCAGAGGAGGGGTCACCACTGTGGATTGAGTTCTTGGTGACATCCTTCGTCGTCGTCGTCGCCCCCGGCACGGGCGTGATCTACACCGTTGGCGTCGGCCTCTCCCGCGGGGCGATGGCGAGCCTTGCGGCCGCCTTCGGCTGCACCTGTGGGATCCTGCCGCATATGGCGGCCGCCATCGCCGGGCTCGCAGCACTGCTCCACACGAGCGCCCTGGCGTTTCAGACGCTGAAACTGGCTGGCATCGCCTATCTCTTGTACCTCGCCTGGGCGATCTGGAGAGAAGAGGGGCCGATCCAGTTCAACGCCGAGGCACCCCCAAAACCCCTGCCCGCCATCGCGATCACCGGGTTCCTGATCAACATTCTCAATCCAAAACTGTCGATCTTCTTTCTCGCCTTTCTGCCCCAGTTTGCCCCCGCTGCGGCCGAGAACTCGCTCACCCTGATGATCGGTATGAGCGCGATCTTCATGGCCATGACGTTCTGCGTCTTCGTGCTCTACGGTGTCTTCGCGGCCAAGGCGCGCGCGCATCTCTTTGAGCGACCCAGGGTCCTGACCTGGATAAAGCACGGCTTTGCCGCGGCTTTCCTTGTGCTCGCCGCGCGTCTCGCCTTTGCCCGAGCCTAGGCTTGGCCGATCTTGCCGCCGTCGAATGCAGGACGGCATACCCGCGGCGCTTTAGGAGGCGATCCGCGGACGCCCATGGGCTTCGGCAGAGACCTCTGCCTCGAAGAAAACGTCTCGGTTCTCAACGCGCGCTGTCCGGACGTCCCGGCGCGTCGAGATCTGGATCTCTTCTGCACCCGACATCTCGGCCGCCTTGCCCACCGACTGCGAGAGCGCGCCTTCGAGGAAGGCAAGGGCGACCTCGACCTCGGTGAAGTCCTTCGGTCCCGTCTCGAGGTGCACGCGATAGAGGCCTTCGGCGGGGCTCGTGACGCTCGCGCTGCGACGGATGGTGACGCGGCCGACGACGGCGCCGATGGCATTGGCGACATGCGCATGCTGCGGCAGGGACATGGGGCAGTGCAGGCGCTCTCCGACCGCGGGGTAGTAGATCGGCGCCGACGCGCCGAGACCGATCACCGGCAGCGCGATGCCCGCATCCAACCGGATCATGCCGCGATGCCCCCGGAGGCCACGCTCGGTGAGGACATGACGGGCAAGATCCTGAGGCGGCAGGCCGAAGCAGTCTTTCTCTTCGGCAAAGGCCGTCTCCAGAAGGGCGACGGAGGTCTGATAGGTGAGCTGATCAACAATCCGGCGCGCCAGATCCTCCGCCGAGGCCGCCAGCGGTTCGCCCGAGCCGATCCGCTGGCGCGCCAGAAGCGCCAAGCCCATC
This sequence comes from Pseudomonadota bacterium, assembly GCA_039026635.1. Classification (GTDB taxonomy): domain Bacteria; phylum Pseudomonadota; class Alphaproteobacteria; order Rhodobacterales; family Rhodobacteraceae; genus Thermohalobaculum. The sequence continues at coordinate 1,813 of JBCCLX010000448.1, read as the reverse complement.
GCGGCCGCATCGCGATCCCAGGCATCGGCTGTGCCGAGAAGATGGCTCGCGTCGGTTGGCGTCAGGAAGGAGAGCTGCACGAGGCCCCGGTCCACCAGACGCTTGAGCGCGCTGTGCTCGAGGCGCGACTTCAGGATCGCGCCGACCGGATGGACCTGATCGCCGATCCGCTCCAACAACGCCAGATCGCGCGGGCGCAGCCCCTCGCGCCGCCCCCCCGGGATCGCGACGACAAAGCGCGCGAAGTGGTCGGGCAGTGGGTCCTGGCTCAACTGCCGGGCAAGCTCGCCCTGCACGAGAGCCGGCGCCATGGTCGCGATAAGGGAGACTGGCAAAACACGCCTCGGGCCGAGCGTCAGGCCGCCTTCAAGGCCCTCGGTGACGACATGCACCTCGCTGTCCCCGCCGAGCCCCGTGGTGCGCATGGCCACAGCCTCGACCATGGTGCGAAAGGCCCCGACACGCGCGCCTTGCGGATCGATCGAGGGCCGGCCGTCGCGGAGCACGGCGACATCGGTCGTCGTCCCGCCGATATCCGAGACAATGGCATCCGAGGCCCCAGTCATCCAGCGCGCGCCGACGATGCTGGCCGCGGGTCCGCTCAGGATGGTCTCGATGGGCCGCTCGAGCGCGAGATCGGTCGAGATCAGAGCCCCGTCGCCTCGCACAACCATCAGCGGTGCGTCGATCCCAAGGTCACGCAAGCGGCTTCGAGCCCGCGTGATGAGCCGGTCGATCATACCGATGAGCCGCGCATTGAGGACAGCGGTGAGCGCCCGCTTCGGCCCGTTCAGCTTGGAGCTGAGGTGATGCGAGCAACTGGCCGGCTTGCCCGTCAACTCAGCGATGATCTCCTGCACTCGGCGTTCATGTGCGGCATTGCGCGTTGCAAACTCAGCCGCCACCGCAAAGGCAGAAACCGCCCCCTCCTGCTCGCTGAGCCAAACGCGGAGCGCCTCTTCGTCGAGCGCACAGGCTTGATTGCCGGCATGGTCGTGCCCGCCCGCGATCAGGCAATAGGGCTCATCGTTCAAGGCATCGGCCAGGCCGTGGCGCTGCATCGACGCCTCATCGAAACCGACGAGGACAAGCCCGATGCGCTCCCCCTGCCCTTCGATCAGGGCATTGGTGGCCAGAGTGGTCGAGAGCGACGCAAGACGGATCTGGCCCGCATCGACCTTGGCATCGCGCAGTACCGCCTCCACCGCCTCCCCGATGCCAACAGCAAGGTCATGACGGGTCGTGAGCGCTTTGGCCGCCGCGATGACGGTCTCTTCGTCCTCCACCAGGACAGCGTCCGTATAGGTGCCGCCGGTATCGATCCCCAGGGCGATCATCACTGTTGCTTTCTGTCAGCGTGGAACAGGCGTCGTCTCTGTCCCTAAAGCACGGCTTAGCGCGCGTGTCATGGCGCGAGAGCCGAGGATCGAGTGTCACCGATCGAGTGTCAGGGATCGAGAGCGGGGGCGAGCGCGTTCCCCAAGAGCGCCCGCTCCGGCGCGCCGCCACGATGCCGCCTGCCGGCTGCGGTCGCGCTCGCTCAGCTGATCAACCGGCGGGCTCGGGCACCACCCCGGCGCTTGGGGCGCGGCAGGGCCAGATCAAGCGGGCTCAACGGGTCCTCCAGTGCTTCCATCAATAGCTCGCAGAACACGGCCACCGCCGGATCCGTGTCCCGAAAAAGCCGTGCTCGGGCATAGGCCCGCAGCACCTCGCGCCGAAAGTCTCCATTGCCGGGCAGGGAGGCGAGCCACTGCATGAACCCGAGCTGCCCCAGCTCTCGGGCCCGCTCAGGCGTTTCAACACGCGCCTG
>JBCCLX010000447.1:0-3466 GCA_039026635.1 Pseudomonadota bacterium | reverse complement strand
TGTGCTCGAGCCCGAGGAGAGCGGGTACGAGCGCTTCTGCGCGAGCTTTCCCTATACCGAGACCGACGATCAGCTGCGCACGATCGAAGCGGTGTTGGAGGACCTTACCCAGGGCCGCCCGATGGATCGGCTGGTCTGTGGCGATGTTGGCTTCGGCAAGACAGAGGTGGCGTTGCGCGCGGCCTTCGTGGCGGCAGCGGCGGGCATGCAGGTGGCGGTGATCGCGCCGACGACACTGTTGGCGCGCCAGCACGCCAAGGAATTCACCGAACGGTTCCGCGGCACGGGCCTGCGCGTGCGCCAGCTCTCGCGTTTCGTGCCCGCCAAGGAGGCGGCGGAGACGCGCAAGGGGCTCGAAGCGGAGGAGGTCTCCCTGGTGATCGGCACCCATGCGCTCCTCGCCAAGAACGTGAAGTTCTGCAACCTCGGGCTGCTGATCATCGACGAGGAGCAGCACTTCGGTGTGGCGCATAAGGAGCGTCTGAAGGCGCTGCGCACGGACGTTCATGTACTGACCATGACGGCGACGCCGATCCCGCGGACGCTGCAGCTGGCGATGTCGGGAGTGCGTGAGCTCTCGGTGATCGCGACGCCGCCCGTCGATCGGCTGGCGGTGCGCACCTACATCGCGCCCTTCGACGAGGTGACGGTGCGCGAGGCCTTGCTGCGCGAGCGTTACCGCGGCGGACAATCCTTCTTCGTGGTGCCGCGGATCAAGGATCTGCCGGAGATCGAGGCCTTTCTGACGGAGCAGGTGCCCGAGGTGAAAGTCGTCGTCGCCCATGGGCAGATGGCGCCGGGCACCCTCGATGAGCGCATGAACGCTTTCTATGATGGGCAGTACGACGTGCTCTTGGCGACGACGATCGTCGAGAGCGGGCTCGATATCCCATCGGCCAACACGCTGATCGTGCATCGGGCGGATATGTTCGGACTGGCGCAGCTCTATCAGATCCGCGGTCGTGTGGGTCGCTCGAAGATCCGGGCCTATGCCTATTTCACAACCGAACCGAGGAAGCCGCTAACCGTGCAGGCCGAGCGGCGGCTGAAGGTTCTGGGGTCGCTCGACAGCCTCGGCGCCGGCTTCCAGCTGGCCTCGCATGACCTGGATCTGCGCGGGGCCGGCAATCTGCTCGGCGAAGAGCAATCGGGCCATATCAAGGAGGTCGGCTACGAGCTTTACCAGGACATGCTGGAGGAGGCGATCGCCAAGCTCAGATCGGGTGAGAAGGGTGTGGCGCTCGATGACGAGACCTGGGCGCCGACGATCAATCTGGGCGTGCCGGTCCTGATCCCCGAGGACTATGTGACCGACCTGGACGTCCGGCTCGGCCTCTACCGGCGGCTATCGGATCTGGAGAGCAAGGCGGAGCTCGAGGGCTTTGCCGCCGAGTTGCATGACCGGTTCGGCAAGCCTCCGGCCGAGGTGGAGACGCTGCTCAAAGTGGTGCGCGTCAAGACGATGTGTCGGCGTGCGGGGATCGCCAAGTTGGATGCGGGGCCGAAGGGCGCGACGGTGCAGTTCCGCGACGATCGCTTCGACAATCCGGCGGGGCTGGCGGATTGGCTCGCGAGCCAGAACGGCTTGGCCAAGGTGCGGGATACGCGGCTGGTGATCCGGCGGGACTGGTCGACTGACACCGATAAGCTGCGCGGGGCCTTCGCCATCGCGCGGGATCTTGCGAAGGCGGCCAAGGCTGCGACGGCGGCGGCCTGACGCGCGTCGGCAGCATCGGACCTGCCCGCGCTTCGAGCCGCCGCCTCCCTCCACCCGCCCACCCGCGCTCGGCGGCGTCTCGAAGCGCGGGCAGGGGTTTTGGGCGTGCGGCCTTGGGGTTCTCCTCGGCGTCTAAGGGGAAGTTTACCCTTTCTGTTGAGAGTCACATCGGGACAGTCTGCAGGGCCTGCTCGATGAAGCTCACTTTGATCCTTGGGACACAGCGGTCCGGCTCGACGCTTCTGTGTCGTGAGGTGGAGGGGCTGGGCGGCCTCGGCGTGCCGGAGGAGCATCTGCTGCCCATCCTGCGCCCGCCCCGCCCCGATCTCTACGGGCCTGGCGATGTGATCAGCGCGCTCGAAGAGGGCATTGCGCCGGACCTGCCGGGGGTGACGGGGGTCAAGCTGATGGTCTCCTATGCGGGGCCGATCCATCACTATGTCACCGGGCGCGAGGCGGTGGACGACGTCGAGGCCCTACTCGGGGTGATTGGCTGGGCGCAGGAGGCGTTCGAGGCCGTAGCGCTTTTTGCCATCAGAAGGCAGCCGCTGATCGATCAGGCGATCAGCCGGGCGCGGGCGCAGCTCACGGATATCTGGCATCGCAATTTCGCCGACGCCGTGGATGCCGTGCCGGCGGTGGCGCCGGCACTGCTCTATGAGGAGATCCTGCGGGAGTTGCCGCTTGTTCTGGCCGAAAGTGCGGCGCTCGATGAGGTCATCTCGGCCTGTGGGGAGAGCGTTCTCACGCTCGACTACGATCACCTCGTTGAGGATCGGGCTCAGGTGCTTGCGGCGATTGGCGCGCATGCGCAGGCCTCGGGGCTTCTGCCGCTTGGCCGGCAGGCCGATCGACCGCTGCGCAAGATCATCCCGCCCGCAGAAGGGGCGCAGATCCGCGCGGGCTTCGAGGCTTGGCTGAGCGCCGCGCCGATGGGCGCGGATGCAGCGCTTCTGGAAGAAGCCGGTCTGGGGGTGTGGGAGAGCACGAGCGGGTCGACCGGGCCTGGTGATATCGAGGATCGGAAAGTGTCAGCCGGCTCGCCTCGATAGCGGCCCTGCCATGGTTCTGTACCACCTCGAAAGATAGCGTTTGAACGAAGAAGGGCGACGCCGCAGCGCCGCCCTTTGTCGATCTCCCATGGAGCCCGTGGGTCAGGCCGTACCGGCATGGGCCGGTAGGCGGCGGGGTGGGCGCGCCTTGCGTGTGGCGCGCCGGGCATCCAGCCAGCGATGCGCCGCACAATGCTGGCGCGATGTTTCGTTAGCCCTAGTCTCGCTGGGCCTCCCCTCCGACCCGCGCGTGGCGCTGGTCGTGGTGGCTGAGCTGGGGGTCAGTTTCCGATAATCGGCCTTTTTCATGCCAACCTCCTCTTGATGCCAAACTGTGCTGAACGGGCGCCGTCTCCGGCGTATTGCGACGCGACATAGCACGTTCGCGCTGCCCAATCACCACTCTTTTCTGAATGTTACCTTTGGTAACGGGTGCTGCCGCAGTGGCGCCTGACAAAGATCGCAAACGGATTTTGCCAAATGATGAGGAATGCGGCCCTGCGCGCCCGCCAGCCGGGCCCTAAATCAGGGGCAGCAGGAAAGGGTGGAGGACACCGATGGGTCTCTTGGTCGAGGGCGTCTGGCAGGATCGCTGGTACGATACGAAGGCAAGCGGCGGAACGTTTCAGCGTCAGGCCTCGCAGTTTCGCCATTGGGTGACCAAGGAGGGTGCGCCGGGCCCCTCTGGATCGGGGGG
>JBCCLX010000446.1:0-3481 GCA_039026635.1 Pseudomonadota bacterium | reverse complement strand
TAGCGGATCGTCGGCAGAACGAAGGGCAAGAGCATCATCACGCCAAGCGTCCCGAGCAGAACCCCGCCATCGATGAGGCGTGGGAGCCCGGAAGGCGCTGCCAGGGCCCGCCGCAATCCGCCGGCGAGTGCGAGCACAAGGAGGGCGAGGATCGCGAGTTTCTCGCCCATGCCAATCAGGTGCTGCGGGCCGAAATAGACCTGTTGGATCATCACGGGCACGTCCCGGCGCTTGATGGCCAGCGTGCCGGCGTCGGCCGCGAAGCCGCTGGTGATATCGTAGTAGTAGCTCGCCGCCTCCGCCCCGATGCCGGCGATGGCCTTCGCGACGAAGGCGGAGGCGTAGTAGAGGGCCACGCCAACAATTGAGACCCCGCCGATCACGGCCAACCGCCGCACCGCCGCCAAAGGGCCGTAGCCGCTCGGTTTGGAATCCAGCGCCCAGGCCAGCAGGAAGGCCATAGGGGTGAGGGCGGCGAATTGCTGGAACGCAGCGGCGCCGAGCATCAAGAGCGCGCTGGCACCGAGGAGTATTGGTGCGGCCCTGCTCAGCGCGATCCCCGAACCCTCCCGCGCGACGCGCCAGGCGAGCGTACCGGCCAGGATGTTCGCGCCGAGTGCAATACCGGCGGCCACATGGTTCTGCTCGACCTGCACGCTCTCAATCCCAAGCGGGTGGAAGAGAACGAGCGCCAACACCAGGAAAACCGTCGTGCCCTCGCGCTGCACGGTGGTTTCGAGAAAGAGCGCGAGCGCGGCGCCTTGCAGGGCGAGCATGAGGAAAAGCGAGACGGCGGGTGCGAGCGTCTCCCCCGCCACATAGCGGATCGACAGCGCCTGTACCCAGCGGCCAAAAGCGATCATGCGCTCCACAGCGCCGGGCTCGCCAAGCGTGAATTCCCAGTCGTCGATGGAGAACAAGAGGCCCGCGGCATGGACGCCATAGGCGATCCAGGCGAGCGCGAAGAGGAGGGCGAAGACGCCGAGATGAGGCTCGAAGGCGCGGCGCAGGCTCTCGCGCAGGCCCGTCTCGGGTGTCGGATCCGTCGCCCCCTTGTCTCGCATGGCGCATCCCCTCCCGCCGCAAACGCCCGCGCGTCCCCCGACGCCCTGCCAGAAGCACTCCCCGAAGCACTGCCCGGCGCGATTTCCTGTACGACTGAGCGCGAAGAAGAAGGGCCGGGCAAGCCCTGTCGCTCGCCCGGCCCCGGTCGCCGTCCGCCCTCGGCGGTCCGCTTACTTGGCGTAGGTCAGATACTTGAAGTGCGGCTGGTCTTCCGGCTGCACGTCGAACTGAACATCTTCCTTCATGCCCCAGTTCAGCACCTGGTGGTGGACCGGCAGATAGAGCACGTCCTTCTGCACCTGGTCCCAGATCTCCGCGATGGTGGCGTTACGTACGCCGAGATCGGTTTCGGAGGCCAGCGTCTGGATCTTGGCATCGAGATCGGGGTTCGAGTAGCCGGTGCCGTTCCAGGAGCCGCGATCCTCGCCACGGGTGTGGACCAGGAAGTTGAAGATGTACTCGCTGTCGAAGGTCGGCACGCCCCAGCCCAGCATGTAGAAATCGGTCTGGCTCTGGGTGATCAGCGGGAAGTGCTGTGCTTTCGGCTTGGCATCCAGCGTCACGTTGATGCCGATCTGGCCCATCATGCCAACGACGGCCTGGCAGATTGCTTCATCGTTGATGTAGCGATCGTTCGGGCAGTTGAGCGTGATGTTGAAGCCATCGCGGAAGCCCGCTTCCGCCATCAGGGCCTTCGCTTCGGCCACATCGGTATCGGAAACCGCATCGAGCGACTCCGTCCAGCCGTTGACGAAGGGCGGCATGATCACGCCTGCCGGACGGGACTGACCGCGCATCACAACCTGGCGGATGGCGTCGCGATTGATGGCGAGGTTCATCGCCTTGCGCACCAGCGGCTCTTTGAACGGGTTGCGCCCGTCCACGTTGTCGGTGGCCAGGTCGTCCGAGCCCTGGTTCATACCGAAGAAGATGACGCGGTTCTGCGGCGCGGTCCGCACCAGAAGGCCATCGGCCCCTTCCACGCGGCCGAGATCCTGCACCGGCACGTCCTGGATGAAATCGACCTCACCCGACAAGAGCGCGGCCACACGCGTCGCCGGGTTCTGGATCGGGGTGTAGATGATCTCGGTAACCTCGAGCGGGAACTCGCCCTTGCCCCAGTAGTTGGGGTTCTGCTTGAGAACCGTCTTCTCGTCGACTGCCCGGCTGTCGAGCATGAAGGCGCCGGTGCCGTTGGCGTTGAGCACCGCATAGGTCTCTTCGGAGGCGTCAAAGTTCTGCACCTCGACGACGTTGTTCTCCTCGGACCAGCCCTTGTCCATCATGAAGAGGTTGGTGAGGTTGGACGGCAGGATCGGGTTCGGCCCATCGGTCACGAACTCGACGGTCAGATCATCCGGCGCGCGGACCTCGACGATGGAGTTCAGGAGCTCCTTCATCTGGCTGTACTGCGACTTCGCGCGATTGATCGAGAAAATCACGTCCTCGGCGGTGAAGGCGGCCCCGTCATGGAACGTCACGCCCTCGCGCAGCTTGAAGGACCAGACATTGGGATCGTCGGTCGGGCCCCATTCGGTGGCCAGCGCCGGAACGATCTGGCCTTCCATATCGCGATGCAGGAGCGGCTCATACATCTGATGGGCAAGGGTATGGGTCGGCCCCTCGTTCTGCGCGTGCGGGTCGAGCGTCAGGCTGTCGCCCGCACGCGCCCATCGCAGCGTGTTGGCCTCCGCCTCGAAGGCGGTGAGAGTGGTGGACATGGCAACGGCGGCCACGGCGAGCGTGGAGATGCCGGCGGCGAGCTTTTTCATTTGTGATCTCCCTGAGGTAACGTCTGCCCGGGCAAGGCACCCTTTCTGCACTGGAGCTTTAATGCCCCGGGCCGGAGCGCGCCCGGCGCACCGATGGCGCAATACCAGCCGCCCACGGCCTCGCTGTCAAACACTGATCCCGCATAGCAGCGCGATGGGGGCGGATTGGGACGCCAATAGGGCCCTATCCGGCAGGGTTGTGCGCACTTTCGCGCCATGCCTTCGCCCTGGATTGGTCCTGGATAGCGCCGTACCACACGGCGATCCGGGAAGGGGATCTTGGAGACGACCGTGCATCTGCCTGCTTTGACGTTGACGACCGTTCTCGTCTCGCCCGCCGTCGACCGATTGCTGGCAGTTGCCCTCTTGGTTCTCGGCGCCCTCGTGTTGCTTTCGATCGGGCCGCTGGGTGTCCTGCGCGATCCGGCCTTTATCGCCTACGATCTTGCCACCTTTCACACCGCGGGCGAGCGGCTTCTGGCGGGCTTTGATCCCTGGCGCCTCGCGATCGAGGGCGAGGAGCCGGGGATCGAGGCCCGCGAGAAGCCGCTCGCCCGCCGTGTGAAAGGTGGCAAGATCGTAGGCGATAAAGGCCGGATCGCGCAGGACACCCAGCGGCCCGATCGACAGCAAGACGAGGGCGC
>JBCCLX010000445.1:0-3501 GCA_039026635.1 Pseudomonadota bacterium | reverse complement strand
GGCGCCGGGCGAGGGCATGCTCCTGATCGCGGAGGTCGAGCGCAATGGTGCAGCCGTGAGCGGGCTGCGCGCGAGCTTTGGTGGCGTCGCCGATGTCGCGGGACAGATCGATTGGAGCGATGGCAGCACCGCGATCACGGTTTCGAGCGGGGTCGCGCTGCGGACGCTGACGCGGGTGAGCTACAATGCCGTCGAAGGCAAAGCGCGCCTGGAGCTGACCTTCACGTTGCCGAGCGCGGCCGTGGCGTCGGCGCGCGCGGCGGTGACGGGCGCTGGCACGGGCTTTCGCGGGGTCGACTTTCGGGCCTGGACCTTCGGCGACGCGAATTGGCCGGTGGCGGAGGCCTGGACTGGCCCCGCCGGCGCCCGGCGCCTGGTGGCACCCACCGTGGCGGGCTTTGCCGGCGATACGCTGCAGATCTCGGCCGAGGATCCGCTCGGCGTTGGCTTTACGGTTTTTGGCAGCGAGGATGCGGCGAGCAGCAGCATCTCGGCGCTGACCCGGACGATCACGGGGGTGAGCGTTGCCGCGGGCGGCAGCGGCTATTTCGACGGGACCTATGTGCTGGCCGTCACGGGCGGCAAGGGCGGGCGCGTCAGCGTCACGGTCTCAGGTGGGGCCGCCGTCTCGGCCTTCGTCGTGGATCCCGGGCGCGAGTACACCGCGACACCGTCGGTTGGGCTCGATGTCGTGGCCGGTGGCCTTGGGGCTGTGATTTCGGTGACGGCATCCTCAACGATGCGCGATTTCTGGCCGGCCGTGAACGACGGGCGCACCCGGGCTGCCTGGGACGGGCGGGTGCTGGGACAAGACGGGTTCACGATCGAGGGTTTTGTGGCGGAGGGGCAGTATTGGCCCGCCGGCACAGAGCATGTGATGCCCTCGGGCGTCGGCATCCAGATCAATGCCGACGGTAGCTGGACGGCGACGGGGCATGGGCGCACCGAGGCGACGGCCTTCGGCGATGGCGAGCTGCGCAGCCTGGGGCTCGTGGTGGGCAATGGCGGCCGGCGCTCGGTTCTCGAGATGCCGCTCGGCTTCACCGGCTCGGGCGATCGGCCCCTGCGGCTGGTGATGGTGCCGCGCTTGACCGGCTCGGCGAGGCTGGGCGAGGCGCTGGTCGCGCTGCCCGGCGCGATCGAGCAGGAGGCGGGCTTCGTGCCGCGCCTCAGCTACCAGTGGTATGCCGATGATCTGCAGATCCCGGGCGAGGAGGAGGCGCGGCTGCGTCTGGTCCCGGGGCTCGTGCCCGTTGGCGCGCAGGTTTTCTGCCGCGTGAGCTGGGACGGCATCGGCGGTGCCGAGTTCTGGGATACCGGCGCGCGTACCGTTGGCGACTTCAAGGTCATCGACGATGGCGATGCGGTCACCATCGGCGCGCTGACGCCGGCGGGGGTGTCGGGCGTGCCGATCGGTGCTGCGGGCACACAGGTCACCGGCGGCGATCCCTCCGGTCACTGGAGCGTGGTGGATCAGGATGGGATCGCCTTCCTGCGCCCGTCGAGCGGTCCGTCGACGCCGGGGTCCGATCCTGTGACGACGGGGCAGGGTGTGATCTCGGGCAGCTATGCGCTGACGCTGACGGGTGCGCGCAGCCTGGCGGTCACGGTCGAGGCCGGGGCGATCACCTGTGGGCGTCGTGCGGATCTGGCGGCTGTGGCGCAGCGGATCGCCGCGCCGGCGGGTGAGGGTGTCTATGGCTTCGACTTCGGCTCGGGCATTCGGCTCGTGCTGTGGAATTCGGGGGATTGGGGCGCGCTGGAGGACATCGCGATCCCCGAGACCCGGATCGAGGATCTGGAGCTGGTTGGCAGCGATGCCGATGGCGGTGCTGGCGCGGTCGTCGTCGCGCCCTATGACCCGCTGGAGCAGACGGCCATCGCCGGTGGTGTGCATCTGGCGCGGGCGCGCAACGTGATCTGGGAGGTCGATCTCGATCACGCGCCGCAAGGGGTGATCGGAGCGCGCTCGGGGCTCTTCGCCGAAGGCGCGCTCGTGGTGCCGGGCGAGATCGGGCGCACGCTCCGGTTCAAGGACTGCCGGATCCAGGGCGCCTATCTGATGGCGGAGCGGCTGCGCGGGCCGATGGATCCCGGCGGCATCGTATTGGGCCAGGGGGCCAGCCAGATGAGCGGCAGTGGTGCCGCCGCCGTCGTCTTCGAGGGCGTCGAGATTGCCGATATCGGTGCGGTCATCACGACGACGTTCGGGACTGTCACGCTCGAGGATTGCCGGGTGCATCGCTGCGGCACGCGCCCGCTGCGTCTGGGTGCCGATGTGGGTGCGCTGACGCTGCGCCGGACCCAGATGGAGGATGCGGTGGGCGCGAGCCCCTACAATCCGGGCGCCTGGATCGCTTTCGAACCTGAGGGTGCGACGGGCTATGCGCCGACCTATCGCCCGGCCGTGCCGGTGACGATCGAGGATTGCGTGATCCTGCCCGGTCTTTCCGGCCTGCCGGCGATGGGGGGCGTACAGCTGGAGACGGACGCCGCTCTGGCGACGGGTGGGGAGGCGGAGTTCGGCTTCGTCTATTCGCCGTTCGTTGTCCGGCGCAGCATCGTCGTTGCCTCGACGGCTGAGGGCCTTCTACTCTCGAGCGGCGAGACGGGTGAGATCACGGACAGTGCTTTCCTGATCGATGGCCGTACGCTGACGACCCTGACTGCCGATGTGACGCATGAGAACAGCTTCCGCCCGCTCGGCAGCGGCTTCGTCGTCACCCGCTCGATCTTCGGCAGTGACATGTTGGGCGGAGGCGTCAGCCGCACGGATGCCGTCACACTTAGCGCGGCTGGCTATGGCGCGGCCTTCGAGGGCGATGGGCCGGCCGGTTTTGCTCCGCGCAGCGCCGCGGCGCTCTTCGCGAGCTTCACGCCGGTGGCGTCGGGGGCGGCGGATCTGGGTGCAGCTGTGTCCGATACTGCGGGTGCGCTGGATAAGGCCGGCGCCTTTAAGGGCGATCTTTCCGCTGTCCCGGTCGCCTCGCCAGTGGATTGGGGGGCGAGTTCCTTCGGCAACGAGGACCTCTTCGGGGCCCCCGCGCTCGGCCAGATCCCGTCGTCGGAAGCCGCCTTCGGCGTGCTCGCCTCGGTCACGAGCGGGATCGCACCCCTCTCGGTGACCTTCCGGCCCACGGGTATCTCGTATTTCGAGCAGCGCACCACGACGCTCGATTGGGATTTTGAGGAGGATTATACCTTCGAGACCATGCCCGCCCGCTCGCTCACGCCGCGCTCGTCGCGCTATGCGCTGGGGCCGCTTGCCACTCATGTCTTTACGACGCCCGGGGAGCATATGGTCACGCTGCGCCAGCGCACGCGCACCGGCGTCGATCGCTCGGCGCAGGTCCGTATCACGGTCGATGCGCAGGAGACGGCCTATCCCGGCAGCGCCACGATGGTGTTCTCGGCCGCCGGCAATTTTGCCGATGCGCCGGCGGGGGCTGGGACGACGACAAGCACGGCGACCGCCCTGGCCCATGTTGCCCAGAGCAATGC
>JBCCLX010000444.1:0-3509 GCA_039026635.1 Pseudomonadota bacterium | reverse complement strand
TCCACCGGCGGCACGTTTCTCACGCCCTTCTGGTTCGGTGCGCATGACGAGGGCTTCGATCTGTTCGAGATCGGCGATGCGGCCTCGCCGGGGCTTGAGGCCATCGCAGAGGATGGAACCTTCGGCGCGATTGCCGACGAACTGCTCGCCGCCGATCCGGAAGCGCAGGGCGGTGCCGTTTTCGGCGCCGGCGGGCCCATCGCGACGGGAGAGACGGCGTCGGCCAATCTGATGCTGGAGGATGAGGGCTCCCGTTTCCTCAGCCTCGCCGCCATGATTCTACCCTCCAACGACGCCTTCATCGGCACCACGGAGGAGGTCGAGCTGATCGATGCGGAGGGCAATTTCCTCGGCACCCAGATGCTCACCTTTCTCGGCGAGGACGTCTACGACGCCGGCACCGAGGTGAACACCGAGATGGATGCGGCCTTCATCAACCAGATGGGCCCCAATACCGGCGAGACCGAGGGCGGTGTGATCACCCGCCATCCGGGCTTCATCGGCTCGGAGGGCAACCCGGACGGCACGCCCATCATCCTCGGCGGCACCAACGCCGCCGGTGCCTTCATCGATCCCATTGCCGCCGACTTCACCCGCGAGGGCGCGCAGATCGCCACCATCACCATCGAGGAAGTGATCGCCATCGAGGGTACGGCCGGCAACGATGCGCTGACAGCAGACGGCTCTGTCCTTCAGAGCGTCGATGGTGGCGACGGTACGGACAGCCTGACAATCGATGCAGCGTTCGACACGCTCACGATCAGCCGGATCGAGGGGGGCTTCCGCATCGGCTCCGACGAGGCGCGCGACATCGATGTGCGCAACGTCGAGACCATCACGTTGTCCGATCAAACGCTGACACTCGACAACAGCGAAAGCGCGGCCACGATCTTCCTGCTCTACCAAACCGTCTTCGGCGTGGATCCGGACATTGAGGGGCACAGCTTCTGGAACGATGCCGCCGTGGCGGGCACGGGCCTCGGAGAGATCTCCGGCGCCTTCGCCGAGGTGTCAGACTTCGACATGTCAGACAGCATCAGCTTCGTGGGCGGGCTCTACGACGCGGCCCTCGGCCGTGAGGGCGACGACGAAGGGGTCATCTTCTGGTCAGGGCTGCTCGACAGCGGCGCGGCGGACGAGGGCGACGTCCTTCTCGCTTTCGCCACGGCCGAGGAAGCCCAGGACCTCAACGCCGAGGCGCTGGCCGACGGTTTCCTGCTCTTCGCATGATCCCCATGCCCGCCCCCCGCGGGCGGCCATCACCCCGACAGCGCGAGCATCCAATCCCGAAACTCCACCGCCGGGCGCGAGAGCGCCACGCCGCGCGGGTAGGCGAGGTGGTAGGAAAAGGAGGTGCTCCACGCGCGCTCGAAGGGATCGACGAGCCGGCCGCCGTTCAGCTCCTCCTCCACCAGCCAGGCTGCGAAGAGCGACACGCCGAGCCCATTGATCGTAGAGCTCAGCTGAAAGTGACGGTCCTCCAGCATCATCTGCGGCTGATCCGGTGAGAGCGCGAGCCCAGCATTGCCGAGCCACTCCTCCCACATGCGCGTGTCGTCCACATGCAGGAGCGTGGCGCGGGCGAGATCCTCGGCGCGTTCGATCCCCATCGCCGCGCGATAGGCCGGGCTGCAGACGACGACCATGCGCTCGGGCCAGAGCCGGTGCACCTCGAACTTGGGCCAGGCACCGCGGCCCCATTGGATGCCCAGATCCGCGAAGGCCGAGGGGTTCTCCAGGCGCACATAGCGGTTATTGTGGTTCTGGATAGAGAGCTGGAGGCCGGGATGGCGCTCCCAAAACCCACCAAGGCGTGACGACAGCCAGCGGCTGGCAAACATCGGCAGAACGGCGACCTTAAGCATGCTGGTCCGCTGGCCTGCTCGTTCCAGCCCCATGCGTATGGCCGAGAGGCCCTGGTCGACATCGGCAGCCAGGGCCGTACCGGCCTCCGTCGGCTCGAGCCCGCGGGCGCTGCGGCGAAAGAGCGTGACGCCGAGCTCCTCTTCCAATTTCTTGATGTGGTAGCTCACCGCGCTCTGGCTCGTATTCAGCGCCTGCGCCGCCTTCGTGACGTTGCGGTGGGCGAAGGCGAGCTGAAATACCTGAACGGACTTCAGATTTTTGATCGGCTCCATAGCGCCACGCCTAAGCTGGAGGCCCAGCAGGCCCGATTGATCATTTCTATACCATCGAAAATTTCGATGGTGATTGCGAATCTTTAGGCTTCTGGCGCCATGCCCCGGCCGCTACCGTTCCAAGATCGCACGAAAAGATGCGACCACAGGGGAGGAGATCTGTGACCACCGCGGTCCTGCAAGCGGTCGGGCTCAGCAAGCATTTCGGCGGCGTCCGAGCCATCGACGAGCTGTCTTTCGACCTGCGCCCGGGCGAGATCCTGGGCCTGATCGGGCCCAACGGGTCTGGCAAGTCAACGACTGTGAACGTGCTCTGCGGCGTCTATCCGGCAACCTCGGGCGAGATCCTTCTCGGCGGCGGACATGTCCAAGACCTGCCCGAATACGAGCGGGTGGCCATGGGGCTCGGCCGCACGTTTCAAACGGCCAAGCTGTTCCCAGAGTTCACCGTGCGCGAGCAGGTGGCGCTCGGCTGCGATGTGACGCTGAAATCGGGGCCGCTCTCCTGGATCTTCGGGCGGCGCTCGGGCAGCGGGGAGGAAGAGGCCGCGGCCGCGCGCGTCGAGGATGCGCTGGAGCTGACGGGGCTGACCGCCGCGGCCGACCGCATCGTCGGCACCATCTCCTCGGCCGAGCAGCGGTTCCTTATGATCGCGACCGCGCTGGCCTCCGATCCGAAGGTGATCCTGCTCGACGAGCCTGCCGCCGGGCTCGTCTTGGAGGAACGCCGTGCCTTGGGCGAGACGATCCGGGCGATCCGGGACCGCGGCACCGCCGTGCTCGTGATCGAGCATCACATGGGGCTGATCATGGAGATCTGCGACCGGATCGTCGTGCTCAACTTCGGGCGCAAGATTGCCGACGGGACGCCCGCCGAGATCCGCGCCGACCCAGCCGTGGTCGACGCCTATCTGGGCGAGGCCGTCTGATGCTCGAGGTGCGGGGATTGCGGGCCGGCTATGGCGCGATCGAAGTGCTACACGGCATCGATCTCGACGTCGGCGAGGGCGAATGCGTCGCGTTGATCGGCGCCAATGGCGCGGGCAAGACCACGACGCTCAAGACGATCTGCGGCCTGCTCTCGCCGAAGGCCGGCACCATCAGCCTGCGCGGACGCGAGATCGGCGGGTTGAGCGGGCATGCCATCGTGCGCGAGGGCGTCACCATGTGTCCCGAAGGCCGCCAGGTCTTCCCGCAGATGAGCGTCATCCAAAACCTGCGCATGGGCGCCTATGCCCGCGAGGACGGCGAGCAGGGCGAAGACCTCGAACGCATGATGGACATGTTCCCGATCTTGCGTGAGCGCGGGCGCCAATCCGCCGGCACCCTCTCGGGCGGGGAGCAGGAGATGCTGGCCATCGCCCGGGCGCT